>JBCCKJ010000012.1:0-18604 GCA_039027455.1 Pseudomonadota bacterium
AGGGTCATGGCGGTGGCGGTCAGCGCAAGCGCGGCCGCTTTTCCAACTCGTTTCATTGACGCGTTCATGATCGTTGTTCCCCAAAGTTGATGCATCCAAGCGACCAAAGTCGTTGCTGCATCGCAACAAGCATAGGCTGGGGCCAAAATCAACGATTCGTTAACCCTTTGCCAAAATGGGACGGTTTGAACCGACTGGTAAAGGTGACGAGCGTCACAGCGTAACGGGCTCGACCGTCGGGAATTACTCTGTTTTTGCAGGGATTTGGGACGCAAACATGAGAGCGATATCTCGCTAAATCACAGGATGTCTTTACACGATTATGACTAGGCGATTTCGAAAATTGGCTCGGCGCTTGGCGAGAAAGGCGGCTGACAATTGAGCAGAGTGGCCATTTGAGGAACCGATAGCACGGAACGGGAGCATGAGATTCATGGCAGCCTTTATCCCTCGCTATACGGGTCGAGCTGCATAACCCCTTTGACTTTGCGTAGGAAAGCCCAGCCCACCTGTCGTAGCCCTTTGGGACGCGATCGGGGCAAGCGGCGCTATTGCCAAAAGCCAATTCAGCGATCTACTTTGCAAAGCTGACGGGGGTTGTGATGGAGGATGTTCGTGCGAACTCCGATGTGCTCTCTTGCCGCTTGTTTCCTTGGCGTATCAGCCCTGTCTGTTCCCGCCGCCGCGCAATCGACAACCTTCGCGCCGACCGAGCCTTCGACCAGCCAGACCGCTGAACCCGAGATCATCGTTCCCGGAGAGCGCGACGCGCCCTCTCAGCGCACGCAGATCCTCTCCTATGTTCGCGCGGTCATGTCCGAAGAGCCCGCCGGCCAATACGCCAAGTTCGACGACCCCATTTGCCCCTCGGCCCGCGGGTTCAACGACGAGCTCACCGCCTTCATCGAACAGCGCATCCTCACGCTCGCCGAAGCCGCCGAGATCGACACCGCCGAGCCCGGCTGCCGCACCAACGTGCTCCTCTGGATCGTCGAGGACGGCCCCACCGCCATCAAGGAGCTGCGGGTGCGGGGCAAAGGCGCCTTTGGCCGCATGCGACCCTATGAGCGTGATCGCATCGAGCGCGGCGAAGGCCCCGTCTACAAGTGGCACCTCGTCAATCCGCTCGCCGACGATGGCAACCAGAACCGCGCGCTCGAGGGCGCCGGGCTAGCCAACGACACAGGCGCGGAGGGCAGCGGCCCCCCACTGCTCAACAACGAGGGCTACAACGTCGCGCGCACCAACACCAAGTCGCGCATTCTCCAGACCGTGCGCCAGGGCATCTCGCACGCCTTCATCGTGATCGAGAAGGACGCCATCCTTGGCCTCTCCCCCATCCAGATCGCCGACTTCGCGACCGTCATGGCGCTGGCCCGCGTGCGCGAGGGCGAGAGCGAGGACATCACCGTCCCCTCCATCCGCACCCTGTTCGCGAACGCGATCGAGGACGCCGAGCCCACGCTCACCGATTGGGACCTGGCCTTGCTCACATCGCTCTACAAAGCGCGGGGCAACCTGCGCGCCAGCCAGCAACGCGCGGCCATGTCGCGCACCTTCGAGAAGGCGCTGGCCGAGAACGCTGCCCAAGCCGCGCCGATCAGGTGATCGCGATCCCCGCCCGCTCCGCGCAGCCGATGAAGGCCCGCTCCATCGCCGCTTTCGCCATGCCGCCACCGGTCAGCGCGGCGTAGGTCTTGTCGGTGATGCAGGTGCACATCTGCCCCGCCTGCTCGCGCGTGACGGCGCTGTCCGCCCGCTCGGTCTTGGCGACGCACTTCGCGATCGCTTCCCCCATGGCCCCGCCCCCGTAATCGGCCGGATCGGGCCCGCCGCACGCGGCGACAGCCAGGGTGAGCGGAAGGGCGGCAAAGAGGAGGCGTGTGGTCATGAGGCGCATTCTAGCGCGCATTCGTTAACACGCTGCCCTTCCCCCAGCGCCAGCCACCATTCGGGCTCCCCCTGCTCAAAGGCGGCGAGCTGCGCGCTCTCCACCGCGCCGACATCGAGAGGCTCTGGCCCGTCGATCAAACCGTGGACACCAGGGATACGCTCGCGAACGAGCTGCGCGGGTGTGAGCGCGTCGCCGGGCCGCGCGGCCTCCATCGCCTGCAAGCGGCGTTCGAGCTCCGGTTCCTCCGCCTCAGACGCACGAGACGAGGCCTGAGACGAGGCCCGAGACGACGCCCGAGACGACGCCGGAGACATGGACCGCGTGTTACACGGTCTTGAGGCAAAATCCGCACCCCCATCGGGCTCGCCTTCGGGCCCATCCTTGGACGCACTTTCCGGCGTGCTTTTTGGTGGGCTTTCCGGCGCCTTCTCCAACAGGGCCTCCGCCCGCGCTTCGGGGAGCGCGACCTCGGCCAAGGCCTCTGGCCCAAGCGGCGGCTCGTCGAGCGCCATATCCTCCGGTGACGTCTCATCATGCAGCGGGGCAGAGCGCTCCCCCGAGGACGCCTCAAACGCCTCGATCACCGCGTCAAAGCGGTCGGCCAGCGCGGCAATATCCGCTTGCTCGGCCTTGCGATCGAGCCGCGCGAGATGCGCCAGCAAGAGCCGCGCGTCGTAGCGCCGCCGCGTCGCGACCACCTCGCCGTGATAATACACCTCTTCCTCGACCCCGTGCATGGCGCGGGTGGCGAGAATATCCTCCGCCCGCTCGCGCGCGACCAGCAGGGCCGCGTCCCAGCCTTGCGCAAAGACCCGGCACGCGCGCCGGACGCGATAGACCGTCTGATGCGAGACGCCGAGCGTGGAGGCCGCGACCCGCACCTCCCCGCACTCGGCCAAGCGCTTCAGGAACCGGGCCTGAAGCGCGCGCGTGAACCGCGTCTGCGCCGGACGCGCCGCGTCGTGCGGAAGCGCTCTGATGGTGGTGGCGAGCGCCGTGGGCGTAGCGGGCGTATGATCGGCGGCGGGATTGGGGGACATATTGGGCTCCGAGCGAGAGGTGGGGAGCCGGACTATTTACGCTTTTGGGAGTGAGTAGGAAAACCTGCGGAACCGTATTGCGCGTAGCTAATTTCTTCTGCATTTCGGCACTTATGAGTCTTAGTCGCTGGCGCATCCAGTTTCGAAAGTTCAAAAAAACTCTCCCGAAGGGTACACCAGAAGAAACCGCGTTGGCGAGCTTTCTCGAGAGCCGAATTCGAAAGAGCCCAAAGTCGAAATGCCAAAGCGCAAAAAGACTCCGCAAAAATTTAGTTCGCTCGCAAAACCGGGATATTCTCAAAAGGCTTAGATCAAAACAGCGGAACTTTGTTGTTGCCGACAATCCACGCTTGTTACTGTTTAAGAACAGACCCAGCTACGTTCGAGACACGCTTTCCCCAAACTATGAAGATCGTTTCAAGAGCATTGTCTGGAGGCTAAAAAACCGGAGTACCAGCGAAATAGACTTGAGGGATTTCTCATTCGCGAGAAACCCAAAAGGTACCCTAGAAATGATCAGGCGCCTCGTGCGACTCTCGTCAACCGAATTAGATGTAAGGGTGAACTTCGTCGACAGTCGATGCGATGATGTCGCACCGTACATCGTACTTTCCCAGATCATTCGGACACTGCCTCCAATTTTCTCGGGAGGGGTAATCAGCCCGGAGGTATCCGCAGTGCTTGAGAGTGTTGGACTAACAAGCGCGCTGGGTATCGGCAAAATTCAAAGACGCAAAGCTACTCGTCCAGTCGTAATGCCATTCAAAATGCGCTCTCGCACTCCACCGCGACAAATTCGCGACCCAGATTTTCAGCTTAAGCCGCAGGCGAAAGAGGATGTTGCAGATGCTTTTTGCGATACTTTGAATGATTGGTTGGATGCATATGATCTTGAACTGACCCAGCAAGCAGAGATGAAGCTCGTTGATTCAATCAATGAAGCATTGGACAATGCCGAACGCCATGGCGTGATTGCTGATCGTAAGCTAGCGGGCGAATGGTTAATAGCTGGTTTTAGCCGCATTTTCTTCGAAGATGATGTGCCCACCCAAATTAGGTGTTCGTTTGCTATTGTGAGTGTTGGAAAGTCGATTGCTGAGACTCTTGGTACCAGTTCACCGAAAGTTCGTGGACGTATAGATGAGTATGTCAACCAACACATTAAGTTTAGACAAAACAAGGGAAAAACAGCATTGTTGACTACAGTGATGGCTCTTCAAGATGGGATCACGCGACTGGCCGATGCGAGCGATGAAAAGCGCGGCGGCGTCGGAATGATGGAACTTGTCGATATTTTCGCCGACCTTGGCGACAACGACGATGATGAGTTGCAATCGGTTTTCACGGTATTATCTGGTAATGAGTGTGTTCGAATCACACGACCATACAGTGTTGGAAGTGAGAATGCTGAAACTCACTTCAAAGAACTTTGGTTCAATGATGACAACTGTATGAGCGCGCCACCTTCACCGGATCACGTATTTAGTGTGCCGGAAAGGTTTGCAGGAACGATCCTATCGGCGACGTTCGTACTAGATAGAGAATATTTGACGCAGAGCTTAGATGATCGGGATGACAATGGCTCATAAAGTTGACTTGACTCAACTAACCCAAGGGAAAGTCCGAAACCTAGCGGGGCATGACCGCGGGTTGTCTGCGCGTGAGCACTTTAATCTGGATCAGCTAGATGGCGATGAGCAGGCTGTCGAGATATTCTTACCTGATGATTTTCGGTCCGTAAGCCCCTCCTTTTTCGAAGGGATGTTTTCGAGAAGCGTCGCCTCATTGAAAGGCATAGACGAATTCCTTGGTCATTATCGCTTCAATGCTCCCGCTCATATCCGGACCAAATTGATTGAGTACGCAACTCGTTCTGCAAAGCGCCACGCAACTCATCACTGAACAAGGCACTTCGATAACCGTTTACGAAGCTCCAGTCGTAAAGCAGGGTTCTGGCACTGATCTCATTGCTTGGATATCGATAGGTGTCGCGATCCTAGCTCTTTCTATCGCAATTGCGACTTACCGGCGGGGAGCGCGGGTCGAGCGTCAAGCGAGGTTCGAGAAAGCCTACGGATCGACCCTGCGGGAGTTGCTACGTCAACTAGACAAGGAGCTCACCAACTTAACTGCCTTCATCGTTTACAACGGCCGGGAGTTAGAAACCCTCTGTGATGAGTTGGACGCGGTTAGAACCGATATCGAAGAGCATTGCTTTGAAATCATTAACTTGTTGACCGAGATCGACCATGCGAAAATAGGTGGAGAAGGATGGCGAGAAGCATTCCGCTCCAAAATGCTTGAGGCGGAAAAGCACTTAGAAGAAGCGAGCGAGGACAATGCAGGTCACTTCAAGGTGTTCTCAGCAAAATGCAGTCTTGCCAGAACCCACTACCAGACAGCACTCAGCGAAACCCGTACTAAACTGACGGAACTTGAAGGCAAAATCTAGACATAGCTCCAAAGCTTCGCGCCTCACGCCCTAGATGGCTTCGGCTCAGCGTCCCCCCCTTCCCCGCCTAACCCACCCATTTCCGTTGCCAAAACGCGCTTTGCGGCCCTAATCTCGCGTCCGACGGGGGCTTGAAGGAGTGCTGTTGTGCGTACCACCATCCTGTCGCTTGCCGCGCTGACGCTGGCCACGTCCGCCGCCGCGCAATCCTCCCCTTCGCAGTCAGACACGCCCGCGCCTTCCCCCGCGCCCGCCGAAACGTCGCCTCTTCAAACCGCGCAGTCCGAAATCCTCGTTGAGGGCGACCGCGAGCGTCGCAGGACCATCAACGCCTATATCGCCGACATCATGGAGGAAGAGTCCAGCGGCCAATACGCCCGCTTTGACGCGCCCATCTGCCCCTCTTTTAGCGGCTTCAGCGAAAACGTCGTCGCCTTTATGGAACAGCGCGTGCGCGATGTCGCCAAGGCCGCGGACGTGAAAGCCGCAGAGCCCGGGTGCAAGGGCAACGTGCTGGTGCGCGTGGTCGAGGATGGCCCCGCCACGATCAACACGATGCGCGCGCGGCACAAGGGCGCGTTTGGCACAATGCTCCCCTACGAACGGCGCAAGATCGCCGAAGGGCAAGGGCCCGCTTATGTCTGGCACCTCGTTACCTCGACCGGGGCCGATGACGGCTCGAACCGCGATGAGCCCGGCGCGGGCCTCAGCAACGATTTCGGCGGCGATGGCGGGGCGTATTCGATGCTGTCCTCGGACATGTTCAAGACGGGCAAGTCGAACACCAAATCGCTGATCCTGCAGCCGGTGCGCCAGGCGATCACGCACGCCTTTGTCCTGATCGAAGAGGACGCGGCGCTGGGGCTCTCGCCGCTGCAGATCGCCGATTACGCGGCCGTTATGGCGCTGGCGCGCTCGAGCGGCGACACCGAGGCCGCGCGGCGGGTCAGCACCATCCGCGCGTTGTTCGACACGCCACGCGACGAGGCGCCCGAACTGCTGAGCGATTGGGACTTGGCGCTCCTGAAATCGCTCTACGCGGCGCAGACCAATCTGCGCGCGGGGCAGCAACGCTCGGCGATGACGCGGATGTTCGAGAAAACGCTCGTGGAGAACGAGAGCGAGGGCGAGAACGACCCGGGTTGACCCCGCGCTAACCACCAAGCGATCGCTGCGGATCGGGCGAAGGGTCCGTTGGCGCTCACCGCCTACTGTGCCGCCCTGGCTTGACAACCGAGCCACACCACCAGATAGGTTGCAAATTACAACTTTTCTGGAGAGAGCGTATGCGGCGTGGTTTGCAAGTGGTTTTGGCAATCTTGAGCCTCATCCCCATTGGCTTTGGGAGCCTCAACTTCATCACCGGTGCCGCGCGCTACATGCCGGCGGACCGTGTCACCGCTCCGATTGACTCGCAGTTTCGGTATGAGAGCGCTGTCTACGTCGCGGTCGGGCTGATGATCTGGTGGGTGATCCCGCGCGTGGAGCGGATGACGACACCGTTCCGCCTTATCGCGCTGGGTATATTTGCCGGGGGTCTGGGGCGTTTGCTCTCGCAGGCCCAATATGGCGATCCGCGTCCTGAAATGCTTGCAGGCATGTGGCTGGAGCTGTCGCTGCCGGTGCTGATCGTGTGGCAATGGTGGGTCGCAAGAGCCGCGAGCGCGCAGGGCCGGTAAAAGTGACAAAAGTGACACCGTGTCACCTACACGCCTGTCCTACATAGCGTTGGTCTTCAGCGGCTTGAGGCCAGACCCGCCAAAGTGACGGACACAGGGCGGAGCGCGAAAATGGCGTCATCAGGCCGACGGAGGGGGAAGAGGCGCGTAGGCGAACGGTCTGCTTTGTGAGAGGCGTGGGCATAAGAGGCTCCGAGTTGGAGGACGGGAGCTGGGTTAGTTACGCTCTTGGGGGTGGGTAGGAAAATCAGGCTACGAGTGAAGGTGCTACTTGGTGACGCAACTTGGAGTTATTCCGAGCGCCAAAACAGGGCAGCCACCGTTTCTTCCAGCGTCAAGGCGGTAAAGCAGCTTGCCCATCCAAGTGGTCGAGGCACCGAACTTCTTGTAAACTTGCTCCTGCCCCTCGGTCCCATCCTTCTTTAACACGTTTCCAAGACCTCTAAAGAAATCCGTGTCGAGCGAAGAACCTCGCGTGAGTAATACCCCCACATCAATAGCACCCGCTTCATAAAAGGCGGAGAAAGCGTACAGATCCCTATCGTACGTCTGATCCTTGCTGTTCCACTCTAGATCGAGCGCAACCCTGCCCTTCAAGAAGTCTATCCGGTGCCCGTCTAAGAAGCCTTCTCTCGAATACTCGTCGAGGATTTGATCCTTCCTTTGGGCGTGCATCAGCTTAACATGAAGGTCAGCGGTAATTCGGGTCTCTTGCCAACCGTTAACCTCTTCAAAGAGAGTATCGACATACTTTGCAATCGGCCCTTTGCTGCCGCCGGGCAATCGGATCATTTTCTCAGAAATCTCAAAAGTTTGGAGAGCCGATACGATGTCCGCTAAATGATCCGGAAATCCTTGCGCAAGGATCGCGGCGGCATTGCGATAGCTGAAGATTTCAAACTTATCCGTTAGAGCCTTCGAGAAAACTTTCCCGACTAATTCGGTAGAGTCTGACCCTTTGCCAAGGGATACGTCGTCTTGTGGCTGCTCCTCGTCGCCTTGATCGTCGTTCACTCTGCCGCTTCCGCCACCGAATTAAACTGATACGTTTCCCAAGTAGGTTTGTAGTCGTCATCAGCTTGATTGCCCCAAACGGTCCAGTCCGGTCTGGTCCCCCTGCTGAACAGCTCGATACGCGGACCCCAACTACAGCTCTCGATCACGTCGTACTGCTCGTCTGGCTTACGACTGTGCTCACGCTTCCTCGACTGAATCATATTCACTTGCCGACGTCCGGCGTCGAGCGTGCGCGCATTCTTCCCACGAACGCCAAATAGCAGAAGCTCTGTGACATTTCGGAAGTAAAACCCGACACCTCGTCCATCCGAACCGCCATCCTTTCGGATCTTATGCCAAATGATGTTTGAGACATATCGAAAGCCCCAGCTTTCCATAACTCTCAGACCATCAGGCAAAAGGGCGTTAGGGACCCAAAGATAAAGGTGGGCTGGCTCTGCAGAGATTTGCTCCACAGCGAGGTTGCAAATGTCGTCAAGATCCATCGTTGGATAGCGCATCAAGCGCTTATGCTCGGGCGCGACTTTTCCAGTCCGATTCTGAAATTGCCAAGGAGGATCTGCGAGAATTGTTCCAAATTTCATTCCGCCTGCAAGGTTTAACAAATCAACGTTAGGATCGGGCGCAAAAGAGAACATAAGGGGACCGTGGCAACTTGACTAGCCTAAGTCAACTAGCCTCAGTCAAGTTACCACCACAATCGAGGCATTATCTCGGAGCTGCGTGCTCCGCAGCCTCCCGCTCATCCCCAAGTTCTCCTTCGTAACTGCGAAAAGCCATTGGCCGAGCCGAAGACGGCCAGTGGCCGCCCGGCCATACAGAGCCTCGCGCGTACACGCCCTGGATGGCCACGCCGCTTGGCGGCTCGCCATGACGGCCCTATTCCGCCGCCTCCCGCTCAACCCCCTGCCCTTTCGCGAGCATCGGCTTCAAGTACCGCCCCGTAAAGCTGCGCGGTTCTTGAGCGACGTCCTCGGGCGCCCCTTCCGCGACAATCTCGCCGCCGCGCACGCCGCCTTCGGGGCCGAGGTCCACGATCCAGTCGGCGGTTTTGATCACGTCGAGATTGTGCTCGATCACCACGACCGAATTGCCTTGCTCGACCAGCCGGTGGAGCACTTCCAAAAGCTTGCGCACGTCTTCAAAGTGCAGGCCCGTCGTCGGCTCGTCGAGGATGTAGAGCGTCTGTCCGGTGGAGCGCTTGGAGAGCTCCTTGGCGAGCTTCACGCGCTGCGCCTCGCCGCCCGACAGCGTTGTCGCCTGCTGGCCAACCTTGACGTAGCCCAGCCCCACTTCGTTGAGCATGCGCATCTTGTCGCGGATCGGGGGCACGGCTTTGAAGAACTCCTCCGCGTCCTCGATCGTCATGTCGAGCACGTCGGCGATCGAGTGGCCCTTGAACTTCACCTCGAGCGTTTCGCGGTTGTAGCGCTTGCCGCCACATTCCTCGCAGGTGACGTAGACGTCGGGGAGGAAGTGCATCTCGATCTTGATGACGCCGTCGCCCTGGCACGCCTCGCAGCGGCCGCCTTTGACGTTGAACGAGAAGCGTCCGGGTTTGTAGCCGCGCGCTTGGGCTTCGGGGAGGCCGGCGAACCAGTCGCGGATCTGGGTGAAGGCGCCGGTGTACGTCGCTGGGTTGCTGCGGGGCGTGCGGCCGATGGGCGACTGGTCGATCTCGATCACCTTGTCGCAATATTCGAGGCCTTCGATCTTCTCGTGTTTGCCCGCAATGACGCGCGCGCCGTTGAGCACCCGCGCCGCGCCCGCGTGGAGCGTGTCGATGGTGAAGCTCGACTTGCCCGAGCCGCTGACGCCGGTGATGCAGGTGAAGGTGCCCAGCGGGATCGAGGCGGTTACGTTCTTGAGGTTGTTCGCCTGCGCCCCTTTGATCGTGAGCTTGTGCCCGTTGCCTTGGCGGCGCTGGGCGGGCACTTCGATCTCGCGCCGGCCGGTGAGGTAATCCGCGGTCAGGCTCTTGCGCGATTTCATTATCTGCTTGAGCGTGCCCTGCGCCACCACTTCGCCGCCGCGCACGCCCGCGCCGGGGCCAAGGTCGACGATGTGGTCGGCGGTGCGGATCGCGTCTTCGTCGTGCTCGACCACGATCACCGTGTTGCCGAGATCGCGCAGCCGCTTGAGCGTTTCCAAGAGCCGGTCGTTGTCGCGCTGATGCAGGCCGATGCTGGGCTCGTCGAGAACATAGAGCACGCCGCTGAGGCCGCTGCCGATCTGGCTGGCCAAGCGGATGCGCTGGCTCTCCCCGCCCGAAAGGGTGCCGCTGGTGCGGTCGAGGTTGAGGTAGTCGAGGCCCACGTTGTCGAGAAAGCCCAAGCGTTCGTTGATCTCTTTGAGGATCGGCTTAGCGATCTGGCTCTGTTGCTCGTTCAGGTGATTATCGAGGTCGAGGAACCACGCTTTGGCGTCCGCCACGCTCATCACCGTGGGTTCGGCGATGTCGGTCGGGCCGTTGGCGCTCGGGATTTTCACCGCCAGCGCTTTTTCGTTAAGGCGTTTGCCCCCGCAGCTTTCGCACGGTTGCGAGGTCTGGAACTTGGACAATTCCTCCTGCATCCACGCGCTTTCGGTCTGCGCCAGGCGGCGGTTGAGGTTGCCGATCACGCCTTCGAACGGTTTGTTGACGGTGTATTCCTTGCGCCCGTCCTTGAAGGTGAGCTGCACCGGCATTCCGCCGGTGCCGTGCAGAATGATCATCTGCTGATCCGGCTCCAAATCCTTCCACGGCGTGTCGATCGTGAAGTCGTACGCCTTCGCAAGGCTGCTCAGCACCTGCATGTAATAGGGCGACGGCGGGTTGGACTTCGCCCACGGCGCGACCGCCCCCTGTTTGAGCGTCAGGGCCTCGTTGGGGATGACCAGCTGCTCGTCAAACAGCTGCTTTTCCCCGATCCCGTCGCAGGCCGGGCACGCGCCTTGGGGTGAGTTGAACGAGAACAGGCGCGGTTCGATCTCCTCGATGGTGAACCCGCTGACCGGGCAGGCGAACTTCTCGGAGAAAACGATGCGGTTGGCGGGGATGCCCGCCCCCTTCATCGCCCCGCCGCTCTCCACTTCGTCCTCGCGGCCCGGCACCACGCCATCCGCGAGGTCGATGTAAGCAAGACCCTCGGCCAGTTTCAAAGCGGTTTCAAACGAGTCCGCCAACCGCGTCTCGATGCCCGGTTTGACCGCGAGGCGGTCCACCACCACCTCAATGTCGTGCTTATACTTCTTGTCGAGCGCAGGCGCCTCTTCGATACCGTAGAGCTCGCCATCGATCCGCACGCGGGTGAAGCCTGCCTTCTGCCATTCGGCGAGCTCCTTTCGGTATTCGCCTTTGCGGCCGCGCACGACGGGCGCGAGCAGATAAGCGCGCGTGCCCTCTGGCAGCGCCATCACGCGGTCGACCATCTGGCTGACGGTCTGCGCGGAAATCGGCTCTCCGGTCGCGGGCGAGTATGGCACGCCCACCCTCGCCCACAACAGCCGCATGTAGTCGTAGATCTCGGTGACGGTCGCCACGGTTGAGCGCGGGTTGCGGCTGGTCGTCTTCTGCTCGATCGAGATCGCCGGCGAGAGCCCATCGATATGCTCGACATCGGGCTTCTGCATCATCTCAAGGAACTGGCGCGCGTAGGCCGAAAGGCTCTCCACATAACGCCGCTGCCCCTCGGCGTAGATCGTATCAAACGCGAGGCTCGACTTCCCGCTCCCTGACAAGCCCGTCACCACAATCAAGGCGTCGCGCGGCAGATCAATATCGACACCCTTGAGATTATGCTCACGGGCGCCACGGACAGAGATTTTGGTTAGGGACATGTAGGAGCGTGTTCCTGAAATGTTCGCGTCGGTCAATGGGCAGATGTGACCGCCGCTTCGTTATCCCGAACGAAATGGCCCTGCCCTCGGATTGTTCAACGGGTGGAGGCGCTGTTGGTGCCTGATTTCACGAAGAAGGAAGCCCAATACCCAAACACCGCGTCACCCCGGCGCAGGCCGGGGTCCAGAAAGCGGCGCCGCTACTTCAGCGGCAGGTCATACAACTTCTCAAGAAGTCTATCAAAGTTCTCCAAAGTCACTCTCGCCTGCCTCGCCGTATTGCGCCAGAAATCTTCGTTGGACTTGATGTTTTTGGCCAGCCACCAAGCAATCGCGGCCCCTGCACTCAATCCACTCATGGTGATTAAGGGTGTCGTGGCTATGCCAACGATAGCGCCGCCTGCAATAGCAGCCGTCAACTCCTTCTCGTGATCAAGATAGACCGTGATTGACCAACGCACGAGATTGAGGCCAATGCGTTTCATCAGGCCAACCTTGCGGTCGCTCGGGTCAACGCTGGATCCTGCATGATTGGCGGCTTTGACCAATGCCTGCGAGGCACGCGGAGTCGTAATCTCGCCTTCCGTGACCCTCGCCAAGCCGCGCAGGTTGTCCGAATTGGAGATGGATTTGGGTTCGTCCGGACCGGCAACTTTTGAATCGATATCTTCGAGAAACGCGTCTGAGCCAATAAGGAGATTGAGGGTATTTATTGCCTTTTTCGCCCGGCGCAGCTGCTCTCCTGTCAGAGGCAAGAAATCATCGTTTTTTCCGAAGGCTTGCTGCACCTCTAACGCGTCGCGCAAAGACTGAGTTTCGAGCACCAGCATTTGCGGGGCCGTTTCGTCAAGTGTTGATCCGAGATATGGCTCGATATCGCCAGCTATGTCGGCAAACACCCGCGCGTTATTATCCTGCGCAAAATTGGATTTGAGACGGTCAATCTCCTCTTTCGCAGCCGCATGTCGCTGTTGAGCGGGTTCATCTTTCAGAAGTTCATCGTTGCCGACAAGATCATCAATATCCGCTCGCCCATCTTCGCCGGACTTAAAGACAGGAGCATTCGATTGCTGCGGATCGCGCACGGTATCAATGATCCGCAGTTCCTCAACCTTGGCCTTGATCTCCGCATTCACCTCACCAGGCGCGCGTTTCCACCACGCGTCGTTTTGCGCGATCAGGAACGTGTAAAATTCGTGGTCCGCGGCTTCGTCGAAGTTCTTGAACGCGCCAGGCTGGCCCTGAACGCGGCCAAAATACCATTCGCGCCATATGTCAAAGCCATCGGGTGAAGCGGAGAGCCATGTGCGCGCTCGATCCCAGCTTTGGTCAAACCAACCCGTAGCTTTAGACAAAAGCGGAGCCTGAAGCACCAGATCCAGACTGGTGCCACTTTCAAGCGCTTGGCAATCCTCCTCAACAGTCTCCCAGATAGCGACAGAAACTATGGCAGCATCAGTCGCGGCGTTGGCGGCGTAGGCGGCGTACGCAGCGGCGTCGTCATCGGTGGCGCTAACGGTGGCTTCGGTGGTATCGATGACGGCGTCGGCGGCGGCGAACGCAACATCGCCTTGAGCGTTATCACTCGCAGTGACTATGGCATTGGTGGCGGCGGTTGCAGCGATGACAATTCTGTCATCGACCGAGTTTTTGAGCGCCGCGGATAGTATAGCTATCGCCCGAAACATGCTGTTCGTAAACGCGGGATAAACGCGTTCACTTCGCCAGTTCCGTGGATCAGCGGAGGCCGGCAGCACCCTAAGAGCGCTGCGAAGGGCAATGACTTGAGCCCAAGCTCGCGGCTTATCGCGCAGCCACTTTTCAAGTTCTTCATGCGATGTAATTTCCACGCCCATCCGCCTGACCATCGCCGCGCCGCCTTTGTATGGCAAGCCCTCGGATCTCAACCGGCTACCCCCTAGCCACTAAAGCCCGCGCACCTTGCTCTCCCAACCACCGCGCCTCCACGCCCCACACCCGCGACACGACCGCCGGATCGAGCGCCTCTTCGGGCGCTCCATCCGCCGCCAGCGCGCCTTCGTCCAAAACCAGCACCCGGTCGGCGTGGTTCATCGCCAGCGCCAGATCGTGCAGCACGATCACAACGCCCTGCCCCGCGTCCGCGCGGCTGCGCAGGTGGCCGATCAGGCGGAGTTGATGCGCCAGATCGAGCGCGGCGAGTGGTTCGTCGGCGAGGATCCAGTCGGGCTCTCCGGCCAAAACGCGGGCGAGCAGCGCGCGCGCTTTTTCGCCGCCTGAAAGTTGGCTGACCGGGCGCGACCGGAACGCCTCCATCTGCGTGGCCGCCAGCGCGGTGGCTATAGCGTCCCTGCCTGCGCCCCGCGCGTCGCCATGCGGGTGCCGGCCCAGCGCGACGAGGCTTTCGACCGAAACGTCCCAAGCGACGTCCGCGCCTTGCGGCAGGTATCCGACCTTTCGGGCGCGCTCGGCGGCGGGATAGCTCTCTAGAGCCCTTTGCCCCAGCGACACCGCGCCTTCGGCGGTCGGTAGCAATCCAGCCAAGGCGAGGAGCAGGCTGGATTTGCCCGCGCCGTTCGGGCCGCAGATCGCTGTCATCGTGCCGGGTTCCAGCGCCGCGCTCAGAGCGCGAACCACTCTGCGACCGCCGCGCTCCACGGAGATATTCTGGGCTTCGAGAACATTCACGACATGTCCCCCCGCCGCATCTTGAGCAAAAGCCAAAGGAAGAACGGCGCGCCGATCAGCGACAAGGCAATACCCAGCCGCAGTTCGGTTACGAGCGGCAAGACCCGCACCGCGCTGTCCGCGATCAGCACGAGGCACGCGCCCGCCAAGGCGCTGGGCCCGATCAGGCTGGACGGCAATCGGTCGGTCAAAGGGCGCACCAGATGCGGGACGATGAGGCCCACAAAGCCAATAATGCCCGCCACCGCGACGCTGGCTCCGACGGTGAGCCCGACGCCCGCGATCAACAGCCACAGCAGGCGCTGCGGATCGACCCCGAGAGAGAGCGCGGCCTCTTCGCCCAGTGTCAGCGCATCGAGCGAACGCGCGGCGACGACCAACACGCCGATCCCCACGATGACCAGCGGCGCGGCGATCCAGACCTCGTTCCACGATCGGTCGGTGATCGCGCCGTTGAGCCACAAGACGATTTGCGAAAGCGCGAAAGCGTTGGGCGCCATGGTGATCGCCAGAGCGGTCAGCGCGCCCGCAAGGCTCGCAATCATGAGGCCTGCCAACGTGAAAAGCGCGATGCCACCGCCGCTACCGCTTGCCCCGTCGCTTAAGGATCGGCCCGCGATAAGCGTCAGAAGCGCCATGGCCAGCCCCGCGCCCATCAGCGCAAAAGCGGGTAGGCTCCACGCGGCGAGAGCCGGTGGGAGCAGCCCGCCGACCCAAAAGCTTGCCACCGCGCCCAGCGCCGCTGTGGGGGCTATCCCGAACAGGCCAGGGTCCGCGAGCGGGTTGCGCAAATAGCCTTGCATCGCCGCGCCCGCCGCGCCCAGTCCTGCGCCAATCGCCACCGCCAACAGCGCGCGCGGCAGGCGCAGCTCGACCAGGATAAGCGTTGCATTGGGCGCCGATGGCGTCCCGGCGAACGGATCGATCCACACACGGCCCGCCAAGAGCGACAGCGGCAGCAAGAGCGCCAACAGCCCTGCAAAAATCAGACTGGCACGGCTCACGGCTGCGGAGCCTCAAAGCTGGCGCGAACAGCGTGCAATTCCCTTCGCGCGTCGAGCACGCTTGCACCGCCGCAATTGAACAATTGCGGGTCGAAGGCGTGGACCTGCGTTTGTGTGAGCGCGCTGAGCGCGGGATGCGATTGGCCCGCGCTGTTTCCCGCCACCAGCAGCAAATCGGGTGGATCGTTCAGAACGCCTTCCAGCGTCACATAATCGGCCTGCGCGAGCCCAAGCTCGGCCGCTTGGCTGGTGAACCCTTCTTCGCGGATCAGCTGCGCAATCAGCGTCTCCTGCCCCGCGACGATCTGGCCCGGCTGCCACAGCAGCACCGAGGGATTGGGACGATTGGCATCCGTAGCTTCTGATAACCACAGAGGCGTTTCGATCGCTCGCGCCAAGGCTGCGGCGCCATCGGGATTGCCTGCCAAGTCTCCCATACGTTCCAGTTGCGCGACGCTGTCCGCGACGGTGCGCGGGCTGTCAAAGGCTTCGATCCGCACGCCGGATCGCTCCAGCGCGGATCGGGTCGCGGGAGCAAGGAAGACGCTGGCGAGAACGACGTCGGGTTCCAGCGCCAAAATCTCTTCGGCGGTGCCCCCCGTGAACGAAAACTCCCCGAGCCGCGATGGGTCAATGCGAGAACCACCGGGTCGCTGGCTGTAATGCGAGAGCGCAAGGATGCGATCGCTCGCAGCGAGCTCAACCAGCAGCGCGTCGAGGCACGGGTTCAGGCTCACAAAGGTCAACGAGCCTGGCGCATTCGAAGCGGGCGCATCCGTTTCGTTGGCGGGCGCGCAGGCGCTGACCAAGGTCGCAAGCGCCGCGCACACGCCGATTTTTGAGAGAGCCGATGTCACAATCGCCGAGCGTTAGGCATCGGGGAACCTGACCGCAAGCGTCCGCGCCAAAAGCACGGTTAACTGGCGCTCAACCCTAGAGTCACACCAAGCTTTAGCGCCGGTCTCCTAAGCCCGATGACCCTATCTGATTACACGTGACCGAGAGGCGAAGTGTGCCCGCTCATGGCGGGACCATCCAGCACGCCTCGGGGCACGTTCTGCCTCTTGGAAAATGCCCTGATGACCATCCGTTTCGCCCCCGCCAAGTCTCGCTTCCCGGTCCGCAGCCACGCGCCGGCCTGCGCGCCGATTGTACGCGCGCTGGCAAGCCGCGCGGTGGAGCGAGCGGCGAACGACAACGGGCCCTCGCCCAACGCGCGCGCGCTGAACGATCAGGTTTTGCGCGCCGCCTTGCGCCACTTCGCCGAACATGGGCTGAGCGCAGCGCGCACGGCCCGCGTTAAAGCCGAAGCGGCGCTGAGCGCGGGCGACCAGCAGGCGTTTGAATGGTGGCTCGGTATCACCCGCACGCTCGACAAGCGCATGGCCGAAGGCGCGGAGCGCGCTGTTCCCTTGCCAGCCGACTAGATTAGGCACCCTCAAACGGGGGCAAAAACGCACGCTGCACCCCCTTGCCGCGCGTTAACCGGCGCTTGACCTGTTCAGGTTAACGCCCGGACTATGGCCTTGACCCGTCTCCTATCCGCTTGCGGTTTGCAGGCGACCAAGACGAAGCGCGACGATCAGATTTCGGAGCGCGCGCGCCGCGTGCTCGTGCAAACGCTGTACACGCAGCCTTCCAGCCTCGCGCTTGGCGCGGTAGCGGGCATCCTGGCGTCGGCCGTTTCAGCCTGGATTGCGGGCGTTGCGATTTTCTGGACCGCGTTTTCGGTTTTGTCGATTATCGCGATTGGGCGCGTCGCCTTGGCGTATGGCTTGGCCCCAAGCCTTGAGAAGTTCAGCACCAACCGGCTGGAGACTCTCTACGAAATCGGCGCGTTCACCTACGCGCTGGCGCTGGGCAGCGTGGCGGCGATGACGCTGCTTTTCGACGCGGCGGTGGAGGCCCAGCTGATGATGGTCGCCAACGCGCTGTGCTATGGCGTGGGCGTCGCGGCGCGAAACGCAGGGCGCCCCAGCATAGCCATCGGGCAATTGGCGCTGATTTGCCTGCCGATCGGCGCGGTTTGCCTGATGGAGGCCAGCGTCGCATCGATCACGCTGCTGTTGACGATCCTCTTCCTCCTTCCCGCGATGGCATCAATCACCATGAGCGTGTTCCGGGTGCTGCGCGATTCCATCCGGGAAGCGGAGAAGAGCGCGCAACTGGCCGAAAACATGCAAGCGCTTGCGCGCACCGACGTGGTGACCGGGCTCGCCAACCGCGCCGGCTTGAACCACGTCATGGTGGAAACGATGATGACCGTCGAACCAGACTGCCGTCTGGCGCTTTTCTGGATCGATCTGGATCGCTTCAAAGAGGTGAACGACCTGCTCGGCCACCCGGTGGGCGATCGCGTTCTGGCTGAAATCGCCAAACGCCTGAGCGAAATCGGCCCGGACAACGCAACCGTTTCGCGCTTTGGCGGCGATGAATTCATCCTGTTCTGCCGCGTGTCCGACCGCAAGGAAGCCGAGCGCATCTCCAGCGAAATCCACGCCGAGATCATGAACCCGATCCGCATTGACGGCGATCGGCTGGAAGTGCGCGGATCGGTTGGCGTGGCTCTGTTGCCGGACGACGCAAAGGACGCCGACGCGCTGATGCAGCGCGCGGACTTGGCCCTTTACCACGCCAAGCTGGGTGGGCGCGCGCAGACCTGCTTCTTCAACCCTTCCATGACGCGCGATCTCGTACGGCGCCGCGAGATTGAAGATGAATTGCGTCTCGCGATCCAGCGCGATGAGCTCACCATTTTCTTCCAGCCGATTGTGGATCTCGATTCCGGCCGGATCCGCAGCTTCGAAGCGCTGGTGCGCTGGTTCCATCCCGAAAAGGGCGAGCTCAGCCCCAACGAATTCATTCCAGTGGCCGAAGAAACCGGCGTTATCCTGACGCTGGGCAATTGGATCATCGGTCAGGCCGCGCGCATAGCGGCGCAATGGCCCGACGATGTGACCGTGGCCGTCAACCTGTCGCCCTTGCAGATCCGAGCGCCGGGGGCATCGCTTGGCATTCAAAGCGCCCTGCGC
>JBCCKJ010000013.1:0-17989 GCA_039027455.1 Pseudomonadota bacterium
CTTTGCCTGTGACGAGACGCCCGATCTCATGCCAGCCACGCTCGATTACAGCCACAAAATCCTTGAGAAGCTGGCGGCGGATCGAAAGTCTGGAGCGGCTCCGTTTCTTGAGCCTGACGCGAAGAGTCAGGTCACGCTGAAGTATGAAAACGGTAAGCCCGTCGCGTGCACCGCGGTGGTCGTCTCCTCGCAACACGCCAGCGGCTATCACGAAGGCGACAAAGAGGCTGAGCTTAAGGCCTACGTGCGCAAGGTGGTCGAAGAGGTGCTTCCCGCTGGCTTCATTAGCGACGACACGGCATGGCACATCAATCCTACGGGTGCGTTCGAAATCGGTGGGCCCGATGGCGACGCCGGTCTTACGGGCCGCAAGATCATCGTCGACACCTATGGTGGCGCCAGTCCGCACGGCGGCGGGGCCTTCAGCGGCAAAGACCCGACCAAGGTGGATCGCAGCGCGGCGTATATCACTCGGTATCTGGCCAAGAATGTCGTGGCGGCTGGGTTGGCAACGCGCTGCACAATTCAAATCGCGTACGCGATCGGCGTTTCCGAGCCGCTTTCGCTGTATGTTGATACGCACGGAACGGGCACCGATGGCGTAACCGATGCCGGTATCGAGGACGCGATCAAGTCCATCGGCAAACTCGGTGGCTTGACGCCGCGTGGTATCCGCACGCATCTTGGCCTTAATAAGCCGATCTATTTGAAGAGCGCCGCCTATGGCCACTTTGGCCGGACAGCGGACGGCGACTATTTCCCTTGGGAGCGCACCGATCTTGTCGACGATCTCAAGGCTGCCTTTGCCTGACGCTTCCGCGAGATTGCGAACTCATAGCGCCCTCTGAGCATGCAAGGCGGCCGCATCCTTGAGCTCGATGCGCTGCGCGGATTGGCGGTGATCGGCATCGCGTGGATGAACGTTTACGCCTTCGCGTTGCCTCTCCAAGCGTATTACAATCCGACGTCTTTCGGTTACGAGAGCGCAGCGGATCGCTGGGTCTGGCTCGTCAGCTTTGTCTTCATCGAGGACAAGTTTCGTACTCTGTTTGCGATGCTCTTTGGCGCGGGATGTTTGATCCTGCTTGAGAAAAGCGAAGGTCAGGTCTGGCGCGCGCATTTTGCCCGAATGGCTATCCTGTTCGCGATCGGATTGGCGCACGCGACGCTCTTGGCGAGCAACGACGTCCTGCGCGCCTACGCCATAGCAGGTTTGGCCCTGCCCTTTCTCTACCGCCTTTCGTCGCCAGCGCTTTTCGCAGTTGGTGTTGGGCTCATTGCGTTGCACTTGGGAAGTGGGCTTGTCGCGTTTGGATCGGGTGTGGTCGACTTTTACGCTGGCCGAATGGGCAGCGATGCCAGCCTTTTTGCCGAGCGCAATTATGGACAAGACCCAGCGGCCATCGCCTACGCTGTCGGGCTTGGCGAAGAGGGTTTCTCGGAACGCGTCGCGCGGCGTGCGGGCTCCATACCCAACAGCTTGACCGTGCTTCTGGCGTCGCTGCCGCTCAATCTCGCCGCCATGGCCATCGGTATGGGGTTGTGGCGCAATCGAATGCTGGCGGGCGAATGGCGCACTTTTCGAATGCAACGCCTGGCGTTGGTGTGCGCGGCTATCGCGATCCCGGCCTCGCTGGCCATCGCGTGGTGGATGGCGTCGACTGGCTTCCCCGGCGCAATTGTTGGGGCGGGAGCGCTGGTGGTGTCAGCCCCGCTCGATACACTTTTGGGCGTTTCTTACGCACTGCTCGCGATGGCGTTTTTCAGGGGTGGCGGGCCTGTGTCTCGCTTTCTGGCCGCTGTCGGTCGTCTATCGCTCACAAACTATGTGGCAACCAGTGTTGCCTTCGCAGTCATATTCGCCAGCTGGGGATTGGGCGCGTTCGGCTCTGTCAGTCGCTCACAGGCCTTAGCCTTGAGTTTTGTGCCGATCGTGGGGATGCTGGTGTGGTCCCCGATATGGCTCAAGTTCTGCGGGCAAGGGCCGCTGGAACGACTTTGGCGGGCGGCCTCAAAAGCGTTGTCCTAATCGTGCTCGCCCAGCATCGGGGAAGGCGTGTCCAGCGCGAGCTCTGCATCGGAAAACGCAAAGGGGCTGCGCACTCCTGCGATGCCTCCAAAATCAACGCGCATTTCCCGAGCGTGCGTTTGAGGATCGGAAAACACTTCATCAAGAGTGTTGATCGGTCCTGCTGGTACTCCTGCGGCATGGCATGCTTCCAGCAAGGCCTGTTTTGACCACGCTTTGCTCGCCTTAGCGATCAGGTCATCCAGTTCCCCGGCGTTCGTGACCCTTTGAGCGTTGGTGTCAAAGCGTGGATCGTTGGTCAGCGCGTCCAGCTTCAGCACCTGCATCAGCCGTGTGAAAAGACGATCGTTCGCAGGAGCCAGGATCACATGCCCATCCGACACGGGATAGACGCCATAGGGCGCAACTTGTGCGTGCGCGTTGCCCATGCGGGGCGGGTTCTCTCCCGTCGTGAAATAGTACGCCGCCTGGTTGGCGAGTAGCCCAACCGACCCGTCCATCAGGCTCATATCGACATGCTGACCTTTACCGGTTCGCGCTCGCATAAGCAGCGCCGCCTGAATGCCGTTGGCCGCCCAGATGCCGGTCGAAAGGTCCGAGATGGAGATTCCCATCTTTACTGGATCGCCATCGGGTTCGCCGGTGATCGACATGAAACCGCTCATGCCTTGGATGACAAAATCGTATCCCGCTTCGTGCGCTCTTGGCCCTGTCTGTCCAAAGCCGGTGATGGAGCAATAGACCACGCCGGGATTGGCGGCGTTGACCGCCGCGTAATCGAGTTCAAATCTAGCGAGGCTACCGGTCTTGAAGTTCTCGATGATGACATCAGCCTCGCGGGCGAGCTGCTGCACTTTGGCCAAGTCTTTCGAGTTCTTGAAGTCGGCCACGATCGAACGTTTTCCGCGATTGCACGCGTGATAATAGGCGGCTTCGCGGTGAGGCGTTCCGTCGGGTCCGATGCGCGTAACCCATGGCGGCCCCCATTGGCGGGTTCCATCGCCTTCGGGGCTTTCCACTTTGAGGACATCGGCGCCCAGATCGGAAAGGATTTGGCCCGCAAACGGCCCGGCCAGCACGCGCGCCAGTTCGAGAACCTTTAGGCCAGCGAGCGGAGAATTGGGGTTGCGTGGGGATTCAAGCCAGGTTGTCATGCGGGCCGCTATAGTGGTTTGGCGACCATCAGCCAGAGCACAATGCAGAGCGGTACGGTGCTGATCAGGCCCCATGTGATCCAGCGTCGAGACAGCGTGCGATACTCATGTGAAACACCGCTTTGGTCGGTCCATGCGTTGGCTAAGCGGGCTTGCTTGATCTGAATCGGAACAAGGATGAACAGCCAGATAAATCCCGCGACTACAAACATGATCTGGCTCCACAGCAGCCAAGCGGGTTCCAAAAGCGAATAGCCAAGAACCCAGAGCGAACCGTATCCGCCCACCATGGTGAGAGTAATGCCAGGGATCGTGAGGCCAAAATCGGTGCCGGTCACAAGACGCTGGCCAAACTGGATAATGCGCCAGTCTCCATTTCGGTCAGCAAACACCTTCCAGACCGCCGTCACGGTGATGTTTCCGGCAAGCAGTATGACCCCCAGATAATGGAGAAATTTGAAGGTGTAGAGCCATCCCATCCGCGACCTTCTTACCGTGCGGTGTCGTGGCTGTCGACATGGTGTGACGGCCCGATTGGCTCAGCCAGCGGAAGGCGCGAGCGCGGGCCAAGCCCGCCATGTACCGATAGCGTAGACTAATCCGTAGAGCAGAACGACTGCCGAGGACCAATAGTCGAACGCGCCCTCCGGATAGGGCACGAACAGGACAACAGGGATGAGCAATAAGCCGCGTGCCAGGTATATTGCGCTGATTGCGATGAGGGCCGTGCGCAATAGCGGCAGTCGCAAAATCACGCCCGCGCCCGATGCGGCGTAGGCAGCCCAGATCGCAAGACCGGTTGCTATGCCGGCGGTGACAAGGGCCGGTATTATGGAGCCTTTGGACGCCGCTACCGCATAAGACTCCGGCGCCCCGAAAAAGCGATACCAATCCGGCCCGCCGATTATTACGCCAATGTGAAGCAAAGCAGCGAAGAGAGAAAGCGCGGCCCCAGCCATAAGCCAGCGCGAACCTCGACTTTCGCGAGCCTTAGCCAAGAGCGACTTCGTAACGCGCGGTCGTGCTTGCCGCGATCTCTTCGACGGTCACTCCGGGCGCGAGCTCGATAAGCTGAAATGGCAAGGATTTTTCGGGTCGGTAGAAAACAGCGAGGTTAGTGATGATCATATCGACTACGCCTTTGCCGGTGAGCGGGAGCGAGCATTCCGGCAGAAACTTCGGATCGCCGCCTTTGCTGGTGTGATCCATCACGACGATGATCTTCTTGACGCCCGCGACGAGGTCCATCGCGCCGCCCATGCCTTTGATCATCTTGCCTGGGATCATCCAGTTCGCGATGTCCCCGTTTTCGGCCACTTCCATGGCCCCAAGGACTGTTAGATCAATGTGTCCGCCTCGGATCATGGCGAAGCTGGTCGCGCTGTCGAAATAGGCGCTGTGCGGAAGCTCGCTGATAGTCTGCTTGCCCGCGTTGATAAGATCGGGGTCCACCTCATCGTCATAAGGGAAGGGGCCGATGCCGAGCATGCCGTTCTCGCTTTGTAGCGTGACCAACATGCCTTCCGGGATGTGGTTCGCGACCAAAGTCGGAATGCCAATCCCCAGATTGACGTAATAGCCGTCCTGCAGCTCGCGCGCGGCCCGTGCGGCCATTTCGTTCCGGGTCCATCCCACCTGTGTTGCTGTGTCCGTCATGACGTCAGATTACACCTCTTCCCGTTCGCGAGTGGTTCGGAACTCGATCTTCTTGTCGTACGGCGCGCCAAGGATCATCCGGTTAACGAAGACGCCGGGCAGGTGGATCGCATCGGGGTCCATTGATCCGGCTGGCACGATCTCCTCGACTTCGACAACGCACACTCGTCCGCATGTGGCGGCTGGCTGATTGAAGTTACGGGCGGTCTTGCGGAAGATCAGGTTGCCCGTCTCATCGGCCTTCCACGCTTTCATGATGGAGAGGTCTGCAAAGATCCCGCGTTCGAGAATGTAAGTCGACATGACGCCATCGGGGTCGGCAAATTCGGCGTGTTCCTTTCCTTCGGCGACTTGTGTGCCGACACCCGTCTTGGTGTAAAAACCCGGTATCCCAGCTCCGCCCGCGCGCATGCGTTCGGCCAGGGTGCCTTGTGGGCAAAACTCCACTTCGAGCTCGCCAGCCAGATATTGGCGCTCAAACTCTTTGTTCTCTCCAACATACGAACTGATCATTTTGCGCACCTGCCGAGTGCGGAGGAGCTTGCCGATCCCTTCGTTGTCGATGCCCGCGTTGTTGCTCGCGAAGGTCAGATCGGTAACGCCGCTGTCGCGAATGGCGTCCAGCAGTCTTTCCGGCAGGCCGCACAGGCCAAATCCTCCGGCCGCGATAAGCATTTCGTTCGTAAGAACACCTTCCAAGGCCGCTTCGGCGTTGGGGTAAATTTTGGACATAGGTGAAACCTAAAACTGTTCGATAAAGTGATCGCTAGCGTCGCACGCTCTGGAGCTTTGTCACTAGTTTTGTTGCGACATACTGTCACGCGCTCACTTTGGGCAATGGAGCATTTCCGCGTTTCGGAGGGCCTGTCGCCAAAAAAGGAAAGGCAGGGCATTATTTGCTGCGTTGCAGCAGAAACGGAAGCGCGAATTCGGCTAATAAACAGGCAGATGATTAAAAACTAGGCAGTATTGTCGCGATATAATGCTAAAGAATGAACCTATTGCCCTATCTGGTGCAAAGAATGCATGAAAAAATGCGCCTTTCGCACTTGCACAAAGCGTGGCAAGCCTGCATTTGATGAGTGTGCCTTTTGGCATCCTCTCCCAAACTTTCCAGCCCGGCCTTTGCGCCGGGCTTTTTTTTGACCAGCCGAATAGCGATCCCGCTCGATTGCAATGCGGTTCATTGAAACCTAGCTAGCGAAAAGTGGCCTGAGATCAGGTGAGCTAGAGAGGTGCCTGCATGGCCGACGCGAAGTCTCAAGAAGAACTCCAATCGGTACGGCTGCAAGTGGCGCCAGCTCGCCAGGAAGAATCTGGTCAGGGTATCGTCCGCATGCCCAGATCCACATTCATCAAATTGGGGATCACCGAAGGCGATGTCGTCGAAATTGAAGGCAAGCGCCTGACGGTTGGGATTGCCTTGGCGGCGTATCCCGAAGACGAAACCCTCGATGTTGTGCGCCTCGACGGTCTCCAAAGAGGCAACGCCGAAGCGGCCTCTGGCGAGCACGTGGACATACGCGCTGGAGAATCTCGACCGGCGGCGCGGGTTGTCTTTGCTCCCGCGCAACGCGAAATGCGTTTGCAGGGGCCAGCTCAAGCGCTTCAGCGCAACTTCTTTCGGAAGCCTCTTGTGGCTGGCGATCTCGTCGCCACGACCGGACAGCAGCCGGTCCAGAACATGCCGAACGAAGTGCGTCAGCTTTTGCGAGTGCCGGCCTACGCGCTCACTCAGATCCGGCTGTCGGTCGCATCCACCACGCCCAAAGGGATCGTCCACATTGACGAGAACACCGAGGTCGAACTGCGCGCCGAATACGAAGAGCCGCGCGACCCAAGGGCGGGCGTCAACTACGATGACGTTGGCGGGATGGAGGAGACCATTCGCGCCCTTCGTGAAATGGTTGAGCTTCCGCTCCGATACCCAGAATTGTTCACGCGTCTGGGGGTCGATCCGCCGAAGGGTGTGCTACTGCACGGTCCGCCCGGCACGGGAAAGACCCGTCTAGCGCAGGCGGTGGCCAACGAATCGGACGCCGAGTTCTTCACGATCAACGGCCCGGAGATCATGGGCTCGGGCTATGGCGAATCCGAAAAGCGTCTGCGCGAAGTGTTCGAGGAGGCGACGCGGGCCGCTCCGGCCATTGTGTTCATTGATGAGATCGACTCGATCGCGCCCAAACGCACGCAAGTGCCCGGAGAAGCGGAGAAGCGGCTCGTTGCCCAGCTCCTCACCTTAATGGACGGTCTTGAAGCGCGGGCCAACCTCGTGGTGATCGCGGCGACCAACCGGCCTGACGCTATTGATGAGGCGCTTCGCCGGCCCGGTCGGTTTGACCGTGAGATCGTCGTCGATGTGCCGGATACGCGGGGTCGGCGCGAGATTCTGGGTATCCACACGCGCGGTATGCCGCTTAAGGAATCGGTCGATCTCGACGAGCTGGCGCGGGTCACCCACGGCTTTGTCGGGGCGGATTTGGCTGCCTTGGCGCGAGAAGCCGCGATCGACGCCGTGCGCCGCATCATGCCCCGGCTCGATCTCGATCAGCAGACAATCCCCGCCGAAGTGCTCGACGATCTCTGTGTGTCGCGCGAGGACTTTCTCTCGGCGCTCAAACGGATCCAGCCATCGGCGATGCGGGAAGTTATGGTGCAGATGCCCAACGTGGCGTGGTCGGATATCGGCGGCGTGGGCGATGCGATCGACAAATTGAAAGAGGGGGTAGAGCTTCCACTGAAGAACCCCGACGCCTTCCATCGGTTGGGCATTCGCCCCGCGAAAGGTTTCCTTCTCTACGGTCCGCCGGGCACGGGAAAGACACTGCTGGCCAAGGCCGTGGCCAAGGAGGCCGAGGCCAATTTTATCTCAATGAAGAGCTCGGACCTGCTCTCAAAATGGTACGGCGAGAGCGAGCAACAGATCGCGCGGATGTTCCAGCGCGCCCGTTCGGTTGCGCCATGTGTGATCTTCATTGACGAGATCGACAGTCTCGCCCCGGCAAGGGGACCAGGTCAAGGCGAACCGCAAGTCACAGGACGCGTCGTGAACACGATCCTGGCCGAAATGGATGGGTTGGAAGACCTGCAATCGGTTGTGGTCATAGGCGCCACAAATCGCCCGGCTTTGATGGACCCGGCGCTTCTTCGACCGGGCCGTTTTGACGAATTGGTCTATGTCGGCACGCCCGACATCGCCGGACGCGAGCATATCCTTCGAATTCACACGGCCAAGATGCCGCTCGCTGCCGATGTCGATTTGGCCGCTGTGGCGGCGTACACCGAGCGTTTTACCGGCGCGGACCTTGAAGATGTTGTTCGCCGAGCGGGACTCTGCGCGTTGCACCGTGTCGGCGGTGATGTCGCTGAAGTGTCTGCGCAGGATTTCGAAGAGGCGCTAAAGGACAGTCGAGCCACGGTGACCCCTCGTATGGAGGCGGAGTATCAGGCCATGCGAGGCGAGCTGAAAAAGCGCGCTGTTGAGGTGAACCCAATTGGGTTTTTCGAACCGGATCAACTCGAACCCGAGCGTGCCAACAAACACGGCTGACCAGGAGGCGCCGTCAGTGCGCGGCGTCCCAGCTGGTGCCCGTCCCGATATCGATCGCCAGTGGGACATCGAGCGAAACGGACGGGAGCGCTGCTTCGGCCATGACACGCTCGATAATGGGCGAGGCAGCGGCCACATCGCCTTCTGGCAACTCGAACACCAATTCGTCATGCACCTGAAGCAGCATCTTAACGTCTGACAATCTCGCGTCGCGCAAGGCCGGCAGCATGCGCGCCATCGCGCGCTTGATGATATCCGCGCTGGTCCCTTGAATCGGCGCGTTGATCGCGGCGCGTTCCGACCCTTGCCGTTCAGCCTGGTTCTTGGATTTGATCCGCGGGAACCACGTTTTGCGACCAAACAGGGTTTCGGAATAGCCCTGCTCTCGCACGGTTTCGAGCGTTTCCATGATGTAGCGCTGGATGCCGGGGAAGCTTTGGAAATAGGTGTCGATCATATCCTGCGCTTCGTCGGGCTCGACTTCGAGCCGACCCGCAAGGCCCCAGCGCGAGATGCCGTAAAGGATCGCAAAGTTGATCGTTTTGGCGCGCGCTCTGGTGTCGCGAGTTACCTCGCCGAACATCTCTGTCGCGGTGCGTGAGTGAATGTCTTCACCGTTCGCAAACGCCTCTTTCAACGTATCGACCTCGGCCATGTGCGCGGCGAGACGCAGTTCGATCTGCGAATAGTCGGCGGCCAGCAGAGTGTTGCCGGGTTCGGGAACGAAGGCTTGGCGGATAGTGCGTCCGATGTCGGTGCGGATCGGAATGTTCTGAAGGTTCGGATCGGTCGACGACAGGCGCCCCGTCTGCGCGCCCACCAGCGAATAGCTTGTGTGGACCCGACCGGTGTTGGGATTGATTTGTCCTTGCAAAGCGTCGGTGTAGGTCGACTTGAGCTTCGACAGATGCCGCCATTCTAGCACCTTCTTAGCAATGGCCGCGCCGTCCTTGTCTTGCGCCAGCTTTTCGAGGACCGATTGGTCGGTCGAATACGCGCCGCTCTTGCCCTTCTTGCCGCCTTTGAACCCCATCTTGTCGAACAGGATTTCGCCCAATTGCTTGGGGCTTCCTACGGCGAACTCCTGGCCTGCGACTTCGTGAATTTGGGTTTCGAGTTCGGCGGTTGTGGTGGCAAACTCTTCGGAGAGCCGGGCCAACTGCGCGCGGTCGACCTTGATACCTTCGCGTTCCATTCCCACGACGACAGGGATGAGCGGGCGATCCACGCGCTCGTAGATGCGGGTGCCCCCTTCTTCCGACAGGCGGGGTTTCAGCATGCGGTACAGCCGCAAGGTGACGTCGGCGTCCTCCGCGGCGTATTCGGTGGCGCGGTCAAGCGGCACTTCGCCAAAGGGAATGGCCTTTTTGCCGGTGCCGCACACCTCTTTAAACGAGAGCGGCGTGTGGCCGAGATGGCGTTCGGAAAGCTCGTCCATTCCGTGGCCGCCGCCCATGCCCTCACCTCGTCCGGCGTCTAGGTCGAAGCTCATGACCATCGTGTCTTCGATGGGGCTTACGTCGACATTGTAACGCGCCAGAACGTTGAGATCGTATTTGCCGTTCTGGAAGACCTTCAGAACCGATGCGTCTTCGAGCATCGGCTTCAGCGCGGCGATGGCTTCTTCCAGTTCGATCTGCTCCGGCTTTTCCGCCAGAAGGTCAGCCCCGCCATGCGCGAGGGGGATGTAGCACGCGTCGTTCGGGCCAAGCGCCAGGCTGACGCCGACCAGCTCGGCCTGCATGGCGTCGAGCGAAGAGGTTTCGGTGTCGACCGCCACCAAGTGAGCGGCGGTGCCGCGCGAGACCCACTCGTGCAGATCCTCGATTGTCTGGACGGTTGTGTAGGCGCTCCGGTCGACTTTTGGCGCTTCGGGAAGCGGCTGGCGCGCGCCTTCGGATCCGCTGGCGACCCCCGCCGTTTCCGCCTTGGCTGGGTGCAGGTTATTGGCGCGTTCCGGACTGCCACTTCCCGTGCCCAACCGCTTGAGGAGCGACGTGAAACCGTGGTGCTGCAGGAAGGCCGCAAGCGGTTCCTCAGGAATGGCGGACAGCTTCATGTCCTTAATCGCGACAGGCAGGTCGCAGTCTTCCTTAAGCGTGACCAGAAGCCGGCTCATTTCCGCGTCTTCGCGGCCTTCAAGCAGACGCTCTTTGAGCTTCGAGGTCTTCATTTCGGGCGCGTAGTCCAGCGCGGCGGTTAGCGAACCGTGTTCCGCGATCAGCTTGGACGCCGTCTTGGGGCCGACGCCGTAGATGCCCGGAATGTTGTCGACGCTGTCCCCCATCAGCGCGAGCACATCGCCGACGAGATCGGGTGTGACGCCGAACTTCTCTTCGACTTCAGGGATGTAGATGCGCGCCGATTTCATCGTGTCGAGCATATCGATGCGCGCGCCGTTCTCCTCGCCCACCAACTGCATCAGGTCTTTATCGGAGGAGACAATGGTCACGTTCCACCCCTGCCGTTGCGCTTCGCGCGCGTAGGAGGCGATCAGGTCGTCTGCCTCCAGACCTTGCTCTTCAATGCAGGGGAGGCTGAACGCGCGTGTCGCGTCACGGATCAGCGGGAATTGCGGGCGAAGATCCTCGGGCGGCTCGGGTCGGTTGGCCTTGTATTCGGGGTAAATGTCGTTCCGGAAGCTCTTCGAGTCTTTGTCGAGAATCACCGCCAGATGCGTCGGACCCTCGGCCTTGTCGAGATCGTCGGCCAGCTTCCACAGCATCGTCGTATAGCCATAGACTGCGCCAACGGGGATGCCTTCCGGGTTCGTGAGCGGCGGCAAACGGTGGTAGGCGCGGAAAATGTACGAGGAGCCATCGACGAGATAGAGGTGCTGTTGGGCCATGCCTGTGGCTGCTAGCATCGTGCGCCAAGCCAAGGTAGCGTTTCGTGGGTTTTAGCTGCTGAAACCTTGCTCGTTCGGGCCACTTTTTTGGGGTTTGCGAGAGTCGGCCAAATGTGGCGAGAAGAGGGCCAATCGCAGGTTTGAACCTGTTGCGCGCCTTGATTTGCCACATTTCCGCCATTATTACCGGTGCAAGTCGGGGTCATTCAAACCGACTCCCGCGTGGATCAGGCATATTTTCCCACGCGGGCACTCGTTGAAAAAGGATTTTGTATTATGCGTAAGATCGTTCTGGCTGCCGCCATCGCCACCTCGGCTCTTGGCCTTGCCGCTTGCTCGGAAACCACCGAAGCCGCTGGTGAAACCGTCGACGCCATGGCCGCCGACGCGGAAGCCAACGCCGAAGCCGCTGGCGAAATGGCCGGTGAAATGGCTGGTGAAGCTGCTGACGCCGCCGAAGGCGCTGCGGATGCCGCTGGCGAAGCCGCGGAAGGCGCCGCTGACGCCGCCGGTGAAGCTGTTGACGGCGCAGCCGAAGCGGCTGGCGACGCGGTCGACGCGGCCACCGAAAAGGCTGAAGAAATGATGCAGGGCGAGTAATTCGCTGACCTGCCACTCCTGCTTGCCGGGAGTGTGTTTCGAAAAGAGGGGCGGTGCCGGTTGGCGCCGCCCTTTCTTTTTGGGGCTTCCAATCCGGCGCGGGGATGCCGCAACCGGATCGAGGCTCAGCCGCCGTTCTCGGGAGCGTCAGTCGGCGCGCTTGTCCAGCCGCTGGTCGGGTCATCAAGCAGCCCCGCTTTGGCCGAGAAACCCGTGTAGAGCGCCCGGGTGATAGCCGCGATTCGCTCGTCACGTCGTTTCCGCGCCGCGCGCTTGTTGCGGCGTTCATCAACAAGATTGGCGCTTTGGCCGGTCACGTAGATAGCGGCCGCGACCGATCGGCCGTCGGCCAGATGGAAAATCCCGATATCGCTCGCTGTTCGGCTGAGCGTGCCGGTTTTGTGCGCAAGGCCCGCCTGTTCTGGCAGGGCAGCGTTCATCCGGCGTTTGCCCGTCGTCGTCTTCTCCATCGCCTCGATCAACACAGTCCGGCTGTTTTGGCTGAGCCAGCGTCCTTGATACAGTCCCACCAGCAGTTGACCCATTGCGCGCGGTGTGGCGGAATCGCGGTTGTCCACGTGAGTGGCGGGGTCAAACTCCCCATCATCCCGTACCAGAGTGGCAATCGTGCGCGTAAGCTCGAACTCTTCGATCTCAGCGATGTCGCTCATCCACGTGTTTACGGCGTCGGGCCCGCCCACCACTCTAAGCAGCGCATCGGTGCAGCTGTTGCAGCTCTTGGCGATCATCAGATCGATCAATTCGTAGGCGGGCACATGATTGCCGTGCTTGACCGGCGCGAGCGGGCTGGAGAACTTTTTCGAGCGGATCGGTATCATCAAGGGATACTCGCTCGTCAGGCTGAACTTCCCTTCGTCCACTCCCGCCAAGAATGTGGCCGCGACTGCGACTTTGCTGGTCGACGCCATTGGGAAGCGCATATCGGCCAAGACTTCGATCTCTTCGCCGCTGGCTAAATCGACCGCGTACACGCCAATGCGCCCCTTTGACCCATCGGAAAGGTCGGCGATCTGCTGCTCGAAGCGCGTTTCATAGAGAGCTTCGAACGTGGTCGGCGCGCGCAATTCGGTGCCGAAGGCGTCGTCAAAGCTGGTCGCAAGATCACGCTGATCCGCTTGCGCGGGCGCCGCCAACAGGGCGATCACGAGCGCGGACAGAGCTGAACGTATAAGGGTCATAGACAAAAGTCTCTCCGATTTGGGTTAGCGCCGTCTTAAGAACGAAGCGTAACCGGCCTCGATTCGTCGCTGCAAGCGCACACACCGTCGGTTGCGACAGAGTGTGCGCCGGACACGACCGAGACCGGATTTTCTGCCATCATCTCCAAAGAGAAGAGGCATTGGGCGCCACACAGACCTGTAAATTCAAGCCTCCAAACGCGATCCGGTTCCCCGATCTGTTGACGTGGCTTATTCGCTGAAATGCCAGATCGCCCTTGACTGGAGTGTGAACAGCGGCACTTTGCAGGTCAATTCTGTTACCAAGCACGGGGAATTTCATGTCTACTTCGATTGGCCGGTCGGCCGCGCACGCCACAGTGTCTCTTCTTCTCTTGAGCGCCTCCAGCGCCGCGCTCGCGCAGGCCGCCCCGATCGTGCAGCCCGGAGCGCCGGGCGAGGCAAGTCGCACGCTGAGCGCGCAAGAAGCCACCACTCTGGCGTCGGCAAGCTACACTCCGGCGGATGTGGCCTTCATGCAGGGGATGATTGGCCACCACCAGCAAGCGGTCGACATGGCCGAGCTCATCAAGGATCGGACAAACCGCGAAGAGCTTGTCGCGATTGGTGGCCGGATTGAATCCAGCCAAGCGGACGAAATCGAGTTCATGAACGGCTGGCTTTCCGAGCGCGGCGAAAAGACCGTGATGGTTGGCATGGCTGGTATGGATCATTCCAGTATGGACCATTCGCAGCATGCCATGGTGGATCACTCGACGATGGCCGGCATGGCGACGCCGGAACAAATGGCCGAGCTGGCGACGCTTTCGGGCGTCGATTTTGACCGCATGTTCCTCATCCTCATGATCGCGCACCATGAAGGCGCGATCACTATGGTCGATGATCTGCTGGGCCAGCCCGGCACGGCGGCGGACCCGGTGCTGTTCCAGTTTGTCAGCGACATTGAAAACGATCAGCAGGCCGAGATCGACAAGATGACCGCGCTGCTGGCCGAGCTTTCGCCCGATCCGCGCGCGGGGCTGACCTCCGGATTTGCCGACGCGGGCGAGGCGATCCTTAACCTTCGCAAAGTGGTGAGCCTGAGCAAGCCGGCTGGCTTCTTCAACCCGGACAACCCGGCGGATCTTCGCCCGGCCATCCCGTCGGACGAAGAGGTGGAAGACGAAGCCGAAACCGAGGAGGCTGAGGAAGGCGAAGACGCCGAGGCTCCCGAGCGTGGTGAGGAGGAAGAGGAAAGCCTCACCCAGTTCGCTGAGCGGTCTCCGCTGCTCGATTTCGCCAACACCGATATGGCGTTTTTCGACGACGTCATGATCGCGGGTAGTTATCACGGCTTCAACATCTACAAGCTGGTCGACGATGGCGCCCCCGAGCTCATGAGCTCGGTCGTGTGCCCCGGCGGCCAGGGCGATGTCTCGGTGGTCGGCGACATTCTGGTGATGAGCGTCGAGCAGACACGCGGGCGCGTCGATTGTGGCCTTCAGGGTGTCGAAGGCGATGTCTCGGAAGAGCGCTTCCGTGGCCTGCGCATCTTTGACATTTCCGACCTCACAGCCGTCCGCCAGGTCGGACAAGTGCAGACCTGCCGTGGCAGCCACACGCACTCGGTCGTCTCGCACGACGAGGAAAAGATCATCGTCTACAATTCGGGCACCAGCCGCGTGCGCAAGACTGAAGAACTCGCGCGCTGCGTCTCCGATCCGTCGAATTCCAAGACCGCGTTGTTCAGCATCGACGTGATCGAAATCCCGCTGGCTGATCCGTCGCAATCGCGCATTGTCAGCAGCCCGCGTGTGTTCGCCGATCCGGAAACCGATGAGATCGCGGGTCTATGGCTCGGCGGAGACAGCGGCGAAGGCACGCAGGACACGCGCCAGACCAATCAATGCCACGACATCACCGTGTTCCCCTCGCTGAACATCGCGGCGGGCGCGTGCTCGGGCAACGGCATCCTTATGGACATCAGCGATCCGTACAATCCGGTGCGCACCGACGCCGTGTTCGACAAGGGCTTTGCCTATTGGCACTCGGCCACGTTCAATAACGATGGCACGAAGGTGGTGTTCACCGATGAATGGGGCGGCGGTGGCCGTCCGCGTTGCACGGCGAAAGACCCGATGACGTGGGGCGCCAACGCGATCTACGATATCGTCGACGGCAAGCTGGAATTCCGCAGCCACTACAAAATGCCGGGGCCTCAGACCGATATGGAAAACTGCGTCGCGCATAATGGCTCGATCATTCCGGTTCCGGGCCGCGACCTGTTCGTCCAGAGTTGGTACCAAGGCGGCATCAGCGTGATGGACTTCACCGACAGTTCGGACCCCAAAGAGATCGCCTTCTTCGATCGCGGGCCGATCGACACCGAGCAATTGGTCGTAGGCGGATACTGGTCGTCCTATTGGTATAACGGCCGCGTCTACGCGACTGAGATCACGCGCGGTATCGACGTGTTCGCGCTCGAAGAGAGTCAGTACCTAACCTCGGCCGAGATTGAGGCCGCCGAAGCCGCGAGCTACGCCAACACCCGCTTCAACCCGCAAACACAGACGCAGGTAACGTGGGACGAGGCGGTGATCGAAGCCGCCGCCGCCAGCCGCAAGGGCGGGTAAGCTAAACGAGTAAAGCAACGGCGCCTTAATCAGGCGCCGTTGCTCCTCTATACTCACATCTCGCCACTGATCGAAGTCGTGGTTGGATTGTCGCAGGGTCGCGACTGCCTCAAGCGTCCGCTGCTCAAGGCGAAGAGTCGTAGACCATAAGCTCCCAATCGCTCTGATAAGGATCCGTGAAGCTGCCATCGGCCCGGATTTCGGGGTTCGGGATGTACGCCCAAGCCGCACGTCCGGGTCCGAAGCTGACCATATCGTCCTGACCACCCCATCCGGTGCCTTCGACGCGCGTTGGCTCGGTCAAGGCGTTGCCGTCGGCGTCAATTTCCATGAGGTAATAGGCTTTCGGATGCAGCGTGTGCGCCCCTGCAAAGCGCTTTAGGCCTGTGTCATCGCTAATGCATTGAAACTTGGCATAGCCCAAAAGGAAGCGGCCATTCTGCAAATCAACAATTTGTGGTGCGCCAAGCATGCAGTCGTCGTCTTCGGCCACCCACTTTACATATTGCTCTTCGCCATCGACTACGCTTCGGCCTTCGCTATCGACCTTCAGAATTCCAATCTTGCTAAGCTCGCGTGGCTGAACTTGACCGTTCCAGAACCCGCCTCTGAACGTTGGATATCGCGAATCCCCGCTGTTGTAGAACCACTCTTCCAAGAACATCTGGGTGCAATTGTCGCCCCAATACCATGAACAGGCGTCCATGCCTCGTTCTGTTCGGCTCTGCGCGATCGCCGCCTCCTCAGCGTCTTTGATGAACGCCATGTAGTCGGGATCATCCGTTGGAACGATGTCGGTTCCCACAAGGGCGATGATCGATTGATCCTCGTCGATCGGGATCAGCTTGTGTCCGCCGCCTGCGGTGACGGCGCTGTTGTGGGCGGCGACCAGAAAGCTCTCATACCCGCTAAATGTGGTGGAAGAGGTCTCCATTTTTGCCCCTATCGCGCCTGCCCGGGCGCCATACCAATACCTCGACCCATCCGTGGTGCAGAGCGCGCCGAAATGGCCGGTGAAGGGATTGAAGAACGTGCGCATATGAAGCACGTGGCCGCCCGCGCAATTCCAGGTCCAACCGCGATCTCGGTTGTTGTTATTGGGATCAGGCGGATTGAGTTGCCAATTGGCGCGATCAATGACCATCAGCGCCCCGCTTTTGTGTCTTCCGCCGCCCCCATCGAAGGTGTTGGATGTAAACGCCGCACCATAGGTGTCCTGGTCTTCGGAATAGACCAGCGTGTTAGCCCCTAGTTGCTGTCCCCCAACGGCTTTATGGATCACGTATTTTGCGGGGTCGCTGGTTAGGCTGTTCTGGTTCCATTCGAGCAGCCACATCTCGCCATTGTAACGATACTTGGCGCTGCGTTCCTCTTGCGTGGCGCCTGGATTGTTTGCATCGACGGCTGCGATATTGTTGGGCTGACTGATGCTGCTCGTGCCTTTTTCGGCCACGAGATCGCGCGTGTATCCCCCGCTTTCGGACACGGGCTTTTCAAAGGCGGTGTTGCAAAGGACGGCGACACGAGAGCAATCTTTGGAGACGGCAATGCCATGCGTTTCGTGGCAAATCGGAACCGTGGTCTCGTTACCCGTGCGGCGCATTGAGCGAGTGGCGGGATCGTACACCGTTTCGAAGACTGAGCCGATGGTCGGGATATCCGGATCGACGCTGCCGCTTGGATCTTCCAGCGTCATCGACACAAACATGCGCGGCTCGCTGCCATCAACGTTGCAAGAGGCGAGATAGCTCCGCATCGGCAACTGCTTTGGGTGCCGACCCGTCAGGTCTTTGAGCGTGCCGATATAGTGCGGAAACGCGCGTCGCTCCGCCGCGTTGCGCATCCCGAAAGGTAGACCTCCACTGGTTGTCTTGAAGACATTGCCCACGCTCGAGGTGACGCCCTGTGTCGTGATTGAACCCGATGTTGGCGCGGGGGTGGGAGTCGGCGTTTGCGCTGCGGAGGGATTGCCGCCCGCGGTTGCGGAAGGAGAAGAGCCGCTATCGCCGCCACCACACGATGTAAGGCTCAGCATTACGATAGCCAGCGCGCACGCGCTCGATCCAATTCTCATTGTCATGCCCCGTCCCTGGCGAACTGCCTCCAGACCCGACCCATAATCCGGAATATCTTGCCTTGAGGGTGCAATGTGCGGGTTGAGGAAATGTAGATCGAGAGAGTTAATTGCTCTTCAGGAAAAATATCGTTTAGAAACAATATATTAAGTCTACGGGTACGTCCTCATGCTTTGGCCTGCTCCTACGTACGAACACAAAGCTAATGCCCCAAAGAAAAAGCCCCGCCGGATCGCTCCGACGGGGTCTTTTGTAAGCGTTGGTTA
>JBCCKJ010000014.1:0-17658 GCA_039027455.1 Pseudomonadota bacterium
CCGTTTACTGTCCGTATCCGGGGCAAGGTCCGCAGCTTCGGAAAGGTGCTCCAGCATGGCATCGAAGTGGGTGTTGGCGTTACGATTGGCAATGAAATGGAAGGCCAGCGGCGCTAGAAGAAGTAGCGGAAGAACAATCCAGGCGAGCCATACTCCCTCCCCGCCATCCTGATTATCAAAACCAAGAGTAAGACCCACGGCTGTAATCAACGATAGGACTAAATACCAAAACGCGAGAAACAGCCGCAGAAACCAAGGCGCTCCGTAGGATGCTTTCAACGTTGTGCCCTTGTGGTCTTCCCTGAGGCGTCCTGAAAAGATCGGACGAAAACCATTTCCGAACATGGGGATGTTCCAGGCAAGCCGTACCCAACCAGACCATACCCAACCGGAGACGCCGTGCGTAAAAGGGCTGAGGCCGAATGGGGTCGCCTCCTTAATCCGGCGCGCGACCTCATCTTTGGAATGTGGAGACAAGAGCGTGACACGGCGCCCCAAAATGTAGTCGCGAAGATTCACTCTACGTGCGGTTCTATCCGGTGCTCGCCCTTGATCCAGCGCGCCCCATTGTCTTTCGTGCGCAGGACCGCTGCTCCGGCGGCGCGCATCGCTCTAAGCCGCGTGCGGTTCTATCCGGTGCTCACCCTTGATCCAGCGCACCGTGCCTGAGCTCGCGCGCATGACCACGCTTTCGGTGGTCATGATCGTGGCTCCGGTCGCTTTCCGGCGCTTTTTGACGCCATCCAGCAGCGAACCCGAGGTCACGCCCGTGGCGGCAAAGATGCAGTCGCCCATAGCCAGCTCTTCCAGCTTGTAGATCTTGTTCAGATCGGTGATGCCCCACTTCTTGGCGCGCGCCTTTTCATCGTCGTTGCGGAAGACCAGACGTCCGTTGAACTGGCCGCCCACGCAGCGCAGAGCCGCGGCCGCCAACACGCCCTCAGGCGCGCCGCCTTGGCCCATATACATGTCGATCCCGGTATCCTGATCGGTCACCGCGATCACACCCGCGACATCGCCGTCGCCGATCAGGTGCACCCCGCAGCCTATTGCGCGCAGCTCAGCGATGAGATCGGCGTGGCGCGGGCGGTCAAGCACGCACACATTGATATCGGACGCGGCGCGTCCCTTGGCCGCAGCCACCGCCTCGACATTCTCAGTAGGCGATTTGGCAAGATCGATAACATCCGCTGGAAGACCGGGGCCCACCGCCAGCTTGTCCATATAGACATCGGGCGCGTTGAGCAGCTGGCCTTCTTCCGCCGCAGCCAAAACCGCGAGCGCGTTGGGACCAGCCTTGGCCGTAATGGTCGTGCCTTCGAGCGGATCGAGCGCAATATCGATCTTCGGGCCTTTGCCAGGCGCGCCGCCGACCTTTTCACCGATGTACAGCATAGGCGCCTCGTCGCGCTCGCCTTCGCCGATGACCACGGTGCCATCCATGTAGAGGTTGTCGAACGCGCGGCGCATCGCCTCAACCGCGGCGGCATCGGCCGCTTTTTCATCGCCGCGTCCGATCAGCTGCGCAGCCGCCACAGCCGCCGCTTCGGTCACGCGAACCATCTCCAGCACCAGCACGCGATCGATCGCGTTTTCGCCCGACGGTTCCTTTGCGGCGAGAACGTCGGTAGAGGTGATGGTGTTCATGGCGATTTCATCCTGTGAATTCTATGTTTATGCGCGACGCGCTTAGTCCCAAGGAGCCTGGCTTGTCGAGCGGTCCTGACCCAATTCTGAGCACAACACACACGATGCGCGCCGTGGCAACGATTGCGCTGATCGCAGGCGGTGTTTGCAGTCAACCCGTGGCCGCTCAGAGTGACGCCGCGGTGACACAGGCGGCGCCATCCGCGCTCGATCGGATTGTGGCCGCGCAACAGGTGGAGGAAGCCCCCGCAGAAAACGCCGTACCAACGCCAGACACCGAACAAGCCAGCGCAGCCCCAGCGGCGCCAGAACCAGCGCAAGAGGCCGAGGAGCCCCCACAAGAACAGCGCTTTCCGATCAACCTGTCCGTCACGGTTCCAAGTGGCGAGGTTAATCAAGCCCAGATTCAGGAATGCGAAGACCGCGCGGACGCCGGTGAGATCAGCGGAGAGATCGTGGTCTGCCGCCGCCTCGGCCAGAGCTTGGAGAACTCGTTCAGCGGTGGCCGCGAAGCCGCGCAAAAGCGCTACGCGCAAGAAACCGCGTTCAAGGGTTCTCCGCCTCCGCCCAATCTTTTCGGCATACCGGACAACGGCAAGGGTATAGGGTTTGGCGGGGTGCCGCCGCCCGCGCTGATCATCGATGTGGGCGCCCTGCCGACAGCTCCGCCGGGATCAGACGCCGATCGCATCGCGCGCGGCCTGCCCCCATTGGGACAAGACGAAGAGCTGTCCGAAGAAGAAATCCGCAAGCGGCGCGAAGCGCTCGGCCTGCCGCCGCCTTCTTTTGAGAAAAAGAAGAACTAGAGCGCGATGGTCGGCCGCGGCATCCTGAGCCTGGTTAGCGTGTGCGCACTGGCTTGCCTAAGCGCCGCGACACAGGCGCTCGCCGCTCAAGACCGCATTCCCATAGACCTCGCGCCGGACGAAGCCGCCAAGGACCCGGCGCCCGAACTTCACAATGAAGGTCTCGTAATCGACGTGCTTGCGCCGCCTCCCGAAGAAGTCGCGCGCAACACCGAGGCGTGCGAAGCGGAGCAGGACTATGCGCGAATTCGCGGAGAGATCGTCGTATGCCGCGAGCTGGGAAACGACGAACACCTATCGGGCTTTGATCGAGAAGACTGGGAGCGCCGGTACGCCGAGCAAAGCCAAGGCACAAAGCCTCCGGACGTCGCCGGCGCGGGCGGGACTATCATTATGCCAACCGAAGGTTCGCTCGCTACGATCACCGTGACAATAAAGGGCTGCTACATAGGGCCCTGCGCGCCTGAAGAACCGGTGATCGTCGACTTTGAAGCACTGCCCGAAGCCCCCGAGAGATCCGACGCCGATCGCATCGCCAACGGTCTTCCTCTTGCTGAGGAATAACGCGGCTAGTTCGGAAGAATAGGCAGCACCAGCGGAGCCGCCGTCAAACTGTCCGATCCATCAAGAAGCTCCAACGCCTTGGCCACACTGCGTTCGGGGCCTTCATGGGTGACCATCGCGACCAACACCTCTCCATCCGCGCTTCCGCGTCCCTGCTGGATCAGGCTTTCGATGGAAACGTCAGCGTCGCGCATGGCGGCGGTGATCTCGGCGAGAACGCCGGGCCGATCTTTGACGGTGAACCGAAGATACGCCCGCTCCAGCCGGTCGCCCGGTTCCGCGGGTCCAAGCGCGGACAGCTGCGAGACGGGAATGGAAAACGGCGCGCCCACTTCTTCGCGCGCGATGTCGATAAGGTCGGCCACGACAGCGCTGGCCGTTGGTCCGTCACCCGCGCCTGCGCCTTGGAACAGCAGACGACCGGAGAAATTGCCTTCGGCCACCACGGCGTTGGTCGGCCCATCAACCGAAGCGAGCGGGTGATCCTTCGCAACAAGGCAAGGGCGCACGCGTTGGAGCAGCCTATCGTCCTGAACGTCCGCCTCGGCAATCAGGCGGATCACGAAACCCAGCGCTCCGGCTTGTGCAATGTCGGCGGCGCGCACGGCGACGATGCCCGTCGTCTTTACGTTGCCGAAATCGACTTGCGCTCCAAATCCTATCGCGGCGAGAATCGACAGCTTATGCGCGGCGTCCACGCCTTCGATATCAAACGTGGGATCGGCTTCGGCGTAGCCCAGCCGCTGCGCCTCGGCGAGGGTCTCGGCGAAATCCGCGCCGGTCGCTTCCATTTCAGACAAGATGTAATTGCACGTGCCGTTGAGGATGCCATAGACCTTGGTCAGCGCGTTGGCGCTTGTGCCTTCGCGCAGGCCTTTCACCACTGGGATACCGCCGGCGACGGCGGCTTCGAATTTGAGCGGCGCTCCCAGACTCTCGGCCTCTTGCGCCAGCGCAAGGCCGTGATGCGCGATCATCGCTTTGTTCGCCGTGACCAGCCCCTTACCCGCCGCCAGCGTGGCTCGCGATAGGGCCAAGGCTGGACCATCCGATCCGCCCACCAGTTCCAGCACCACGTCCACATCCTCGCGCGAGGCCAGCGCCGTCATATCGTCTTCCCAGGAGAAGCGCTCGTGCTGAACGCCGCGATCCTTGCTACGGTCGCGCGCGCTCACGGCTGTCACCTCCAGCGTACGCCCCGCTCGGGCCGCAATAAGGTCGCGGTTCGTATCGAGCAGTCGAATGACACCCGCCCCCACGGTCCCAAGACCGGCGATTGCAATACGCAAAGGAGAGGGGCTGGCCGAAGCGGTCATAGTCGGATGATCCTTGTGGATGTGGAGAGCCTGACGTTGGCTCGGGCACGGTCCCTTGAGCGCTTAACCGCGCATCGCCTCCGGTCAAGCGCAAGCGTCGCGCGGGACCGCTTCAGTTCAGGCTTTAGGCGGCTTGGTGATCGCGCGGGCGCACGGGCCCAGCGCGTTCATGACATAGGCGTAGTCGCTTGCCGCTAATCGCCGCGCGGAGGGATCGCGAGCAAGGTTGGCGGAACTTGGCAAGGTTTCAGGCAAAGCGCAGGCCAAGCGATACCAGGGGAGCGTCTCGTCCTCGGGCGCGCGCGCTGCCGAATCGATGATCTCGCCCCAGGATACGCCCCAAGCGGGCGGCTGTGCCGGGCGGCGAAGGACCGTGATCGAGACGGGCGAGCCCTCTTGTGTCGCGAGAAAGATCTGGGTTTCGGATTCGCCCGCCAAAGTCCCAGCCACGGCCAGAGCGTCCGCGACCCCGGTCACGACCGGCGGCGCTTCGCGTGAAACGAGGTCGGTCAAGATCGGGCGAAGGCGCGATTCGAGGACCGGCGAGTAAGCGAGCTGCGCGGAGGGGTTGGCGAGCTGGAGCTGCGATTCGCCTTTCGGTCCACGACCACTGGCCTTCGCAAGCAGCAGCATTTCGCGCTTCTTGAGCTTGGGCGCCTTCCCTTTTTCCGTGAGCGGAACATCGACGAGGTACACCACCGATTCGCTTACACCGCGCGCACCAGCGACGAGAGCGATCGTCTCGGCTTCAACGTAAAGCCGGACAAAACCGGGGGCGAGCCCGGGGGACCGCTCGGGCGCGACCGCGGTCTGACGGCGAATCTTAACGCGCACCACAAGCTCGCTTCGCTCCGCCAAAGTCACCAAATCAACATAGGTGGCGCGTGTCGCCAGGCTGTCGGGGGTGGCTGCGGCGGGATTGGTTATACCCCCGTCCCAATCTTGGGCACGGGCCGCAGTTTGAGAAAGCGCAGCGACCATCAGCATGACGCAAACCGAAATCAACGCACTGATATATTTCGTAAACATTGTGTTAACACCGGTCATCTGAAGATCGCCTTAAGGGTTGAGTGATCGCCTACATACAGCGCGCCGCATTTCATAACGACCCCTTTGAATCGCGCCTGAACCGATAAAGCGTTTGATTGACCCTGTGTTGGCGGTTACAGCGCGAAAAGTTCGTGATGATCTTGGGGACATGACCAGAGCGGACACAGGCCGACAAGCGCAACATTCGTGCGTGAGCGGTCACCGGATGCGGAGGCTCTCGACATGGGCTGACGACATTCGGTCGGGAGGACTAAGATTTAGGGATCTACGAACTCGGTATTCAGTTCGCCGAGACGTAGAAGTAGTGCCGACTTAGGTCGGCAAAAAATGGAGAAAAATCAGCCGAATGTCGTACGTTGATCAAGGAATGACGGGAAGTAAGCTTACTTCCCTTATAATCGCGATCGGCATCGTGGCGGGTATTGGCCTGGCGATGGTTATTGGTTTGACCATCGACGCGGTGAAGAAAGAAATCGAACGCGTCACCACGATCGATATCGAAGAAGAGCCACCGCCCCCCGAGGAAGAGCCGCCGCCGCCGCCAGAGCCGCAGGAAGTGACTCCGCCGCCGCCGGTTGCGCCGCCGCCGCCGATCAACATCGCGCCGGCCCCGCCTCCGATCCAAACGACGCCGACGATACCGCCGCCGGCACCGCCCGCACTGGTTATTCCGCCGCCGGCACCGCCTGCGCCGCCTGCACCATCGCTTGCTCGTGGGGCATCTCCGAAAGGCCAAAGCCGTTGGGCACGCCGCATTTCGGAAAACTATCCCAGCCGCGCTTTGCGTACGGAAACAGAAGGCAATGTGCGCGTCACGGTGTCTGTTGGACCGAACGGTCGGGTAAGCGGTTGCCGCGTTTCGCAATCAAGCGGCTCCTCGATCCTCGACGAAGCTGCGTGCAAAGGCATGAGCCGTTACGCTCGGTTTGATCCGGCGTTGGATGCCTCCGGAAATCCAACCACTGGATCCTATTCGACGATCATCACTTACCGACTCAACTAAACGAATTTTGGGCGGCGCTTGCGATTGCAAGAGCCGCCCTGGGGACATTTTTAAAAGGACTTTTCGCCATGTTCACCACTCTCATTGCCGCAGCTGAAGTGGCTCCGGAAAACAAGTTTGGCTTTATTCAGGCCATGGAAGAAGGCGGCCCTGTTGCTTGGTCGATCCTTGCCGTCATGGTCATTATGAGCGTCGGCTCTTTCTACATTTTGTTTTCGAAGCTCTTCGAACAGAACAAAGTGATGGGCCAGTATCGTAAAGGCAAAGCCAACTTCTGGCGCGCGTCGGGCCTGAAAGACGGCGCTCTCAAGTTTGAAAAGAACAGCGCGTGGCGCCAGCTCGCTGACGACGCTGTGAAAGCGCGTGACGATCACGCCAAAATGCACGGCGCCGGTTCGGAAGCGGCCTACGTGGAAGACAGCCTCACGCACAGCCAGGAAACGATCAACGCCGCGCTCTCGGGCGGTCTTTCGTTCCTCGCTTCGGTTGGTGCGACCGCACCGTTTATCGGCCTACTGGGCACCGTGATCGGCATCTATCGCGCGCTCATCAACATCGGCATCGAAGGCTCGGCCTCGATCGATAAGGTCGCCGGCCCGGTTGGTGAAGCGCTCATCATGACCGCGATCGGTCTGCTTGTTGCGGTTCCGGCCGTGCTCGCGTTTAACTGGCTGCAGTCGCGCAACCGTCGCATCGCAGCAATGATGACCGACTTCTGCAACGACATCCTGGCCTATATCGGTTCGGACGGCACCGTTAAGCCGGCTGTTCAGGCGGCGCCTGCGGCGAAGGCGGCTCCGAAGCCCGCGGCCAAGCCCGCGACCAAGTAAGCCATCGATGAATGGGGCGGGGATCAAACCTCGCCCCTTTCGCGCTTACAAGCCTTACCCTTCGCCAGAATAGGACGTACCAATGGCAATTTCGATGAGCGGTTCGGGTGAAACCCCGATGTCGGACATCAACACGACCCCTCTGGTGGACGTGATGCTGGTTCTTCTCATCATCTTCTTGATCGCGGTTCCGGTCGCGATCCAGACGGTCGAACAGCTGGAAATCCCAGTGTTCGAGATGGAAGAATCCAAAGACAAGGTCGAGAACCTTCAGATCACTGTGATGACCACGGACGAAGACGGCAACACCGCCGGTTTGGTCCGCTCGGGCTTCAAAGGGCCGACGCGCAACGGCGAATGCCGCATCTACTTCCAAAACGTCACCCCGGTGTCGTCAGAAGAGCTCTACAACCGGGCGTTCGAGCGTCTCGACGCGATCGTGTCGGCCTACCCTGGCGGCGCGGAAGCGATCGTGGAGGATCCCGAAGCGATCCCGCAGGTTCATATTCGCGCGGACAAAAACGTCCCTTGGAAGTGTGTCGCGGGTACCATCTACAACGTGCAGGCGGCGGGCTATCCCACGGTGGGCTTCATCTCGAACCCGATCGATCCCGCTGGCTAACCGACGCGGGGCGAAGCGGCCAAAACCTTCGTCCCTGAGTTGAATTTAAGGAGTAACTGACATGGGTATGTCCGGAGGCAAGCTCGACGGCGAACCGATGCTCGATATGAACATGACGCCGCTGATCGACGTTCTGCTCGTTCTGCTGATCATGTTCATCATCACCATTCCGATCGCGACCCACTCGGTCGATATCGATCTTCCGGCGGACAATCCGAACGCTGTCCCGCCACCCGTTGATCCGATCAAGAACAAGCTAGTGATAACGCAAGAGGATCAGCTCTTGTGGAACGCGGAGCCGATCACGCCCGGCCAGTTGGTGACCAACCTTCAGGAATCGACGCGTATGTCGGTGGAGCCAGAGCTTCAGTTCGAGCCCGATCAGTTCGCGAGCTACGACCGTTCGGCCAAGGTTTTGCAGATCATCAAAGCGTCAGGCATCACCAAGTTCGGCTTTGTCGGGAACGAAAAGTACCGCGTGTTTGGCAAGGAAGAAGGCTCCTAAGCCTCTCTTCTAAACCGTAATGCCGTTCAAAGGGCGCCGCCGGATGACCTATCCAGCGGCGCCCTTTTCATTCGCCTAACCTGCTGGCGGTTAATCCCCGTCGAGCGAGCGTGGGCCATCTTGCGCATCAATCCGCATCGCTTCACCTACGAGGCTCTCCGCCTCGATTAAAAGCTCATCATCCACCGCGCCCTGTGGCACCGCCTCGCGCCCGATCATGGTCATCACCGGCACGGCCAATGGCGACACGCGGTCAAGCTCAACATGAACCAGTTCGCGTTCGGATCGCTCGAGCAAATCAGCCAACCGCCCCACATCGGTCATTCGCGCGCGCGCGTCGGCCCAGGCGGCCTCCAATAGGACATGGTCCGGCTCGTACTTCTTGAGCACGTCGTAAATGAGGTCAGTTGAGAAGGTGACCTGCTTGCCCGTCTTGCGCTTGCCCGGGTGCTGGCGTTCAACGAGGCCGCTGATCACGGCCACCTCACGGAACGCGCGGCGCAGCAGGTGGCTTTCGGTCACCCAATCAACGAATTCATGTGTCAGGATATCGGGCGAAAGAAGCGGACCGGGGTCAGCAACCGGCTTCAACCCCCACACCGCAAGCGTGTAGTCGTTAGCAACAAAGCCTCCGGGCATAAGGCCCCTGTCTTCCATTCGGCGCGTAATCAGCATCCCGAGCGACTGGTTCGCGTTCCACCCCTCGAAGGTGTAGTAAGCGCTGTAGTGTTTGCCGCCGTGCGGGAAGCTCTCGACCAACAATTCCCCCGGCGCGGGCAATCGGCTGCGAAAGTCCTGCACTTCCAGCCACTCGCGCACGTCATCGGGGAACCGACTCCAGCCCGCGCGATCATCCAGCATAGCCTGCACGCGGCTCGCCAGATGCGTGGTGAGCGGCAGGCGCAAGCCGCCATAGCTCGGGATCGTCGCCGATTTCTTGGCCGCGCGCACGATCACGTCCATGTCTTTGACGCCTTCGACCTCGAGGCTCATCCCCGAAAAGAAGAACGTGTCCCCCGCGCTCAATTGCGCGGCGAAACGCTCTTCGACTTTGCCCAGCTGACGCCCGTTTTTGAAGCGCACGGTGAGCATCTCGGAATCGACGATAATGCCCGCGTTCATGCGGTGGCGTTGCGCCTGTTTGGGGTGAGCGAGGCGCCACACGCCATCCTTGGAACGGATGATACGCTTGAACTTGTCGTAGGCTTTGAGCGCGTACCCCCCGTCCTCGACGAAGCCCAACACCCGGTCGAACGAAGCCTTATCCAGCCAGGCGTAGGCAACGCTGGATCGGATTTCGTCGAGCAGCTCGTCCTCATGGAACGGCCCCGCGCACGCGCAGGCCATGACATGCTGCGCCAACACATCGATCCCGCCCGCGCGAAAGTCTTCGCCATCGCGTTGGCCTTCATCAACCGCGTCTTTGGCGGCCATCGCTTCGAGAAATTCGAATCGATTGCCCGGCACCAGCACCGCGCGGCTTGCCGTGTCGAGCCTGTGGCCCGCGCGCCCGATTCGCTGGAGTAGGCGCGAGGAGCCTTTGGGCGCGCCCATCTGCACAACCAGATCGATATCGCCCCAATCCACGCCCAGATCGAGGCTCGCCGTGCACACCAAGGCGCGCAACTGCCCGGCGGCCATCGCGTCTTCGACTTTGCGCCGCGCCTCTTTCGAAAGGCTGCCGTGATGCACGCCAATCGGTAGATTGTCCTCGTTGATGTCCCACAGGCATTGGAAGATGAACTCGGCCAGAAAGCGCGTATTGGTGAAAACCAATGTGGTGCGGTTCGCCTTGATCTCCTGGTAGAGTTGATCGACCGCCCAACGCCCGGCGTGTCCGCCCCATGGCACCCGTTCTTCGATGGGGAGCAGGATGTTCAGTTCCGCCTCCGCTCCCTTCTCACCCAACACCAGATCCGCGGCGGCTATCTCTCCCGTGCCGTCGACGGGCTGAGGGGTGAGCCATTCCTGAAAGCTCAACGGATTGGCCAAAGTCGCCGAAAGGGCGACGCGCTGCATATCAGGGGCCAGCTTTTGCAACCGCGCCAACGCCAACGCCAACAGATCCCCGCGTTTGCCCGTGGCGAAAGCGTGCACTTCATCCACCACCACACGCTTGCAAGTGCGGAAGAGGTCGAGGCTCTCGGGGTAAGATAACAAGAGAGACAGGCTCTCCGGCGTCGTCAGCAATACATGCGGCGGCTTGGATCGCTGGCGCTTCTTCTTGTCCGAAGACGTGTCACCCGAGCGTGTCTCCACCCGAATGGGCAGGCCGATCTCTTCTACCGGCGTCAGGAGATTGCGCTTTACGTCATGCGCCAAGGCTTTGAGCGGGGAGACGTATAGCGTGTGAAGCCCATCGGCGGGCAGTTCCCCGTTCGAGGGCGCAAAATCGCAAAGCGTTGGGAGGAATCCCGCGAGCGTTTTCCCCGCGCCCGTATCGGCCACCAGCAGCGCGTGGCGCCCCTCACGCGCCTTCGCCAGCATGTCGAGCTGGTGGCGACGGATGCGCCAACCGCGCGCGTCAAACCAAGCCTGGATCTCGGTCGGAACCGCCGGGGCGTCCGCGGTCGACACCGCAGTCGACGGGGGGCTTTCAGGGCTCTCGCTCACACCCCATCAAATGGCGCGCCGCAAGGCTCCGGGCAAGGCCGGATCACATATCGCGGTGAGCGTGCTTAACTCGCGCCTTCTTCGACGACCCACTCTTCTTCTTCGGAGACTTCGACCGTCTCGGGCTCGACAGCGGCCAAGTTTTCCAAGGTGGTGCCCAAAAGCGAAGCCAACTGCGTCTGCTCTTCCGACGAAAGCGCCGAGAAGGTCCGGCCCTTGGGGTACTTCTCCGCGATCCCGCCAATATCGCCCATCATGGCCGGCATCGCTTCCATCACGGCCGGCATCATCTCGTTCATTGACGACATAACCTGCGGATCTGCGAAGATCAGGAAACTCTCCGCCGCGTATTTCTGGCCGACCGGCGTGGCGAAGTAAGTATCGAGATCGGTCAGCTCCGCCTCGGTAAAGCGCACCGCATAGGCCCGTGCCAGGCCAGAGCGATAGCTCGGCTCAATCTGCACAACGGTGTCGGTGATGAGGGTCATCATCGTATCGCCAATCTCGGCGTTGCGAGCGCTGGCGTTGGGATCGAGCAAAGCCACAGCCTCGGCCTGATTGGCTTCATCCACCGCGTTGAGCTGGCTCGGCGGGAGGCCGGTGAGTTCCAGCAAAGTGACCGCGGGTGAGCCGGCGATACTGCCCAGCAGACCGTCCATCATCGGCGCCATCGTCTCTTCCATCATCTTGGAATAGGTGCCTTCAGGAAACAGCTTGAGCACGACCTGCTGCGCCATCGGCACGCGCGCTTCCTGGTCAGCCGTAAGCGGTTCAGCGGTGCCGAACATATCGCCAAACATGTCACCGACTGCATCAAGCTCCTTTTGAAGCTCGGCCTCTTCGGTTGAGGCGGCCTCATCCTGCGCGGCGACGATAGGAGCGCTCGTCGCGAGCGCCAGCGCTGACAATGAAGTGGTCAAAATGCGTTTCATGATAGTCCTCATCCCTCAATTCTGCTTGGGCTCAATGCCCGACGGTCTCACCGCGTTCCAGTCCTGACAATTCCAGCTGTGCGTCGATCTGCGCAATCAGACGCTCAAGCCCCTCTTCGGTGTCGCTCTCGGCGCGCGCGACCAGCACATCCTGCGTGTTTGAGGCGCGGAGCAACCACCAGCCGTCCTTGGTGTTGACGCGAACGCCATCGGTCGCGTTCACATCCTCGACATCAGGTCCCGGATTGGTGGTGAGACGCTCGGTCACTTCCGCGATCGCGGGGAATTTGCGCGCTTCGTCCACCTGAAACCGCATTTCGGGCGTGTTGAGCATATTGGGGATCGCGGACTTGAGCTCGGTCACCGATTTGCCAAGCCGCGCCGCCGCTGCAAGCAGCCGCACACCGGCGTAAAGCGCGTCGTCAAAACCATAATAGGTGTCTGCAAAGAAGACATGTCCGCTCATCTCTCCGGCAAGGGGCGAACCTGTTTCCTTCATTTTGGACTTAATGAGCGAGTGGCCGGTCTTCCACATCAGCGGCTCACCGCCATGCGCGGCAACGTGGTCAAACAGAGCGCGGCTGGCCTTAACATCGGCGATAATGGTGGAGCCGGGGCGCGATTTGAGCAGATCTTCGGCGTAGATCATCAGCAATTGATCGCCCCAAATCACACGCCCTTCGCCATCGATCGCGCCAATCCGATCGCCGTCCCCGTCAAAAGCCACTCCAAAATCGAGCTTCTTCTGCGCGACGAGCGCCCGCAAATCGGCCAGATTCTTCTCAACAGTCGGGTCAGGATGGTGGTTTGGGAAATGTCCATCAACATCGGTAAAGAGCAGATGATGCTCCCCGGGGAGCTTTGCGGCGAGGGCTTCGAGAGCGGGCCCGGCGGCTCCGTTCCCGGCGTCCCATCCGACCTTGAGGTCAGCGAGATCGACGCTATCTATGCCAGCGAGTCCTTCCAGCAAGCGCTCGACATACTCGCCAAGGATGTCGTCTCTTTGCGTGACGAGACCGACGCCATCGCTCCACTCACCGGCGGCCGCGACCCGTCCGAGTTCCTGGATGTCCGCTCCGAAGAACGGTCGCCCTTCAAATACCATTTTGAAGCCGTTGTAATCGGGGGGGTTGTGGCTGCCAGTTATCTGAATGCCGCCGTCCACCTCTTCGGATGAGGCCTCGGCGAAATAGAGCATAGGCGTCGCGCTCAAACCGATGCGCACAACATTGCAGCCGGACGCCTCAAGCCCTTCGACCAGCGCGTGTTCGAGCATGGGAGAACTGACGCGCCCGTCATAGCCGACCGCCACCGTCTTGGTGCCGGCCTCGGCCAGGTCTCCGCCCGACTTTCGCAACAAACTACCAAAGCTGCGCCCAATCGCACGCGCATCGTCAGCGCCCAGCGTTTTGCCGATCACGCCGCGAATGTCGTATTCGCGCAGGATGGTCGGATCAAACTGATGGTTCATAGTGTCGAGACCCCAGGTTTCCTCTCTACCGCTCCCTATCACCCGCTGCGTCGCATGGGTCAGGAGACCACGCTTCCGCATGAGAGTGGACGCGATGTGTGTCAATCACTCAGATAAAGCCGGGCGGTTAATCGCTCGCTTGGTCGGACGGCGCTTTGGATTTGGCGCCGCGATCGGGGAGTTCATCCAGCAAAAGGTCACGCGCGTCGTTGGCCTCATGGACCGCGGAATTGCTGCCGCCACGGTCCGGATGAACCATGCTGACCACGCGCTTGTGCGCGGCCACGATCTGATCGCGCGAAGCGCCGCGTTCCACGGCCAACAGCTTGCGGGCTTGCGAAAGGGCCTGCGCGCGGGTCGGAGCAGGCTTTAACATCTCCCAGGGCCACTGGCCCAGCGCCCATCGAAACACGATGCAGATCAGCGCAAGAATAACGGCAAATTTGAGCATTTCAGACGATTTCCAACTCGCCCTGCGCTTTCGCAAAAGCGGGCAGGTTTAGCGCTTTAATCAAGGTCCGCAGCTCTTGTCGCGCCACAAGGTGACTGGTGCCCAGCTCACCGAGATGCCCCTTATCCAGCAGCGTCAGACCGGATGGAAACAGCTCGCGATAAATCACACGCTCCGACAGCCCCTTGATAGCGCGAAATCCAACGCGCTGCGACATGTCTTTGAGAGCCTTCTCTAAGCGCGCCTGGTTGCGCGCTTCGACATAGCCTGTGCGGTTGCGCACCACGATCCACTGCATCTCGGGGCGCTTGTTCTCAATCGTTTGACGGCTGCGCTTCATGCGAGCTTCCCACACAAGCTCGGCGAAGAAAGAGAGCTTCTTCACCTCGAACGTCTCACCATCGACCTGCCCGATGAGGTCAAAATCGACAAAACTGTCGTTCAGCGGGGTTACGAGCGTGTCGGCGTTCTCCACCGCGGTGCGTGCAAAAGGATCGTCGCGGCCGGGATTGTCGATGATCAGGAAATCGGAATCGGTCTCAAGCCGGTTCATTGCCAAGAGCAGCGCTTCGGGCGAACGGCCTTTGAACACTTCAGCCGCGGGTGTGGGCAGATTGACGCCGCGCTTTTTCATGGTCGACACCCGGTTTTCCAGATACCGGAACGTCGTGCGCTGACGCGGATCGAGATCCAGCATTGTCACGCGCGCGCCAAGGTAAGCCAAAGCCACGCCGACATGGACCGCCGTGGTCGATTTGCCCGTGCCGCCCTTCTCGTTCGCAAAAACGATTCGGTGCGCGATTGTGTCGGTCATGGCGGAGAAATCCTTGTTGCACGGGCAAAGGCGCTTGGTGGTTCGCGCACTAGCTTGTGAGGGGCCCGTCACCTTGTCTAGGGTTCGTCTTCAATAATCGTAAAGGGGCGCGGCCCATGCAAACCACAAACACGCTCGTAGACTTACGTAAGGCGGTCGCAAAGCTACGCGGTGGAGGTGAAACCATTGGCTTGGTGCCCACCATGGGTGCGCTGCATGAAGGCCACCTCACACTGGTGCGACGCGCTCGCGAAGAATGCGATCATGTGGTCGCATCGATCTTTGTGAATCCCACGCAATTCGGCCCGAACGAAGATCTCGATGCGTATCCGCGCCAGTTGGAGACCGATTCAGCGCTTTTGATGTCGGAAGGTTGTGCGCTTTTGTGGACGCCCGATGTCGCGGCGATGTATCCCGCCGGCTTTTCGTCTTCCATCTCTGTGCGCGGGGTGAGCGATGGCCTGTGCGGCGCGGATCGCCCAGGCCACTTCGATGGTGTGGCCACCGTGGTGTGCAAACTGTTCAATCAGGTTCGCCCGGATATGGCCTTTTTCGGAGAGAAGGATTTCCAGCAATTGGCCGTCATCCGCACGATGGCGCGCGATCTCGACCTCACACAACCCCACGCGCATCAGATTATCGGCGTGCCAACGGTGCGAGAGCCCGATGGCTTGGCCATGTCGAGCCGAAACCGCTACCTTTCGGCCGAAAACCGCACCGCCGCCGCCACGCTTCCGACAGCGATGGCAGAAGCGAAGGCCGCGATCGAAGCGGGTGGCGACACATCGCAAGCGCTAACGAAACTCAAGTCGGCTCTTACAGACACGGGGTTCGAAAGCGTCGATTACGCGGTGCTCGCCGATGCGAAGTCTTTGACCCCGATAGATGAACTTTCGGGAAGCTCGGCGCGGCTGCTGGTCGCCGCACGCATCGGCGGCACACGGCTAATCGATAATATTCCGGTTGGTTGAGCCACGCGCATTTGCGTGTTGACGCTTGGCGCCCTGTGATGGCAATAGCGCGCCTCTAATGAAGCGGGCGGGTATAGCATAGTGGTAATGCACCAGCCTTCCAAGCTGTGTAGAGGGGTTCGATTCCCCTTACCCGCTCCATAACTACACATCCCCCAATCAAATCTTTGTGTTTTCCGTTTGCCTAGCGCACTAGCTGCGGTGCCATGAAACAACTGACCCATCTTGAGCGTCTCGAAGCCGAGAGCATCCATATTTTCCGCGAGGTTGTAGCCGAGGCGGAAAACCCGGTCATGCTGTATTCGGTGGGTAAGGACAGCTCGGTGATGCTGCATTTGGCGCGCAAGGCGTTTTACCCTTCGCCGCCGCCCTTTCCGATGCTTCATGTCGCGTCAGGATGGGACTTTCAAGCGCTGCTCGACCACCGCGACAAGACGGTGAAGGAATACGGGCTGGAACTGATCGTCGCGCAGAACGAAGACGCCGAGGAACAGGGCATCAACCCGTTCGACACGAGCAGCGCGCTCTATTCGCAAGCGCAGCTCACCGATCCTTTGAAGCGCGCCCTGACCGCGCATGGGTTTGACGCCGCTTTTGGCGGCGGTCGGCGCGATGAGGAAAAGGCCCGCGCGAAAGAACGCGTGTTCAGCTTCCGCACCTCCGCGCATCGCTGGGACCCGAAGAACCAACGCCCTGAGCTCTGGAACCTGTACAACGCCAAGAAGAACAAGGACGAGAGCATCCGCGTCTTCCCGATCTCGAACTGGACCGAGCTCGACATCTGGCAGTACATCGCGCTGGAGAAGATCGACATCGTCCCGCTTTATCTTTCGGCGCCGCGACCCACAGTGACGCGCGACGGGCTGCTCCTCGTGGTCGACGACGACCGCTTCCGGCTCGAAGAAGGCGAAGAGCCTGTGACCAAGTCGGTCCGGTTCCGCACTCTGGGGTGCTACCCGCTCACCGGCGCGACCGAGAGCGACGCGACCGATATGAACGACATCATTCAGGAAATGCTGCTTGCCACCGGCTCCGAACGTCAGGGCCGGGCGATCGACAAAGGGCAATCCGCTTCGATGGAAGACAAGAAGCAGGAGGGGTATTTCTGATGAGCCAGCACCCCTCCTTCCAAACAGATGCGCTGATCGCCGAAGACATCGACGCCTATCTTAACCAGCACCAGCACAAGAGCCTCTTGCGCTTCATTACCTGCGGCAGCGTGGACGACGGCAAATCGACCCTGATTGGGCGGCTGCTCTACGATTCCAAGATGATCTTTGAAGATCAGCTCGCCGCGCTCGAAAGCGACAGCGCCAAGCACGGCACCCAAGGCGAAGAGATCGATTTTGCGCTGCTAGTCGATGGCCTCGCCGCTGAACGCGAACAGGGCATCACGATCGACGTCGCTTACCGCTTTTTCACGACCGAGAAGCGCAAGTTCATCGTCGCGGACACGCCCGGCCACGAACAATACACGCGCAACATGGTCACCGGCGCGTCGACCGCGGATCTCGCGATCATCTTGGTCGACGCACGCAAGGGCATCTTGCAGCAGACCCGTCGCCACTCCTATATCACCCATCTTCTGGGCATCCGGCACCTCGTGCTGGCGGTGAACAAGATGGATCTGGTCGACTACAGCCAAGGTACCTTTGATGAAATTGTCGCCGAATATCACGACTTCGCAAGCGAGGTCGGCATTGAGAGTTTCACCGCGATCCCGATCTCGGGCTTCAAGGGCGACAACATCACCGCTTCGCCGAGCGCGAACACGCCCTGGTATGATGGTCCAGCTCTGATCGAGCATCTCGAAACGGTCGAGCTTGCCAACACCGCCGCGCAGGAACGCAGCTTCCGCATGCCGGTCCAATGGGTGAACCGCCCCAATCTCGACTTCCGTGGCTTTGCGGGCCTGATCACCGATGGAACCGTGAAGCCGGGCGACGCCGTGCGCATCGTGCCCGCCGGGAAGACCAGCGCGGTCAAGAGCATCGAGACCTTTGACGGCCCACTCGACGAAGGGGTCGCGGGTCAATCGGTCACGCTCACGCTCGAAGATGAAG
>JBCCKJ010000015.1:0-17117 GCA_039027455.1 Pseudomonadota bacterium
CACAAAAACAGGTACTTACGCGAGCGATTGATCCGAATTCGAACAAAGCAACGCGCAGTTCTTAACGCTGAATAGGGTTAACGCGGTCACTTTGTTTCGGCGTGCCGAAAGATCGTGTTATTCGAGTTCCAGAATGATCGCGTCCACCGCCAAGCTCTCGCCTTCGGCGGCGTTGATCTTGGCGATTGTGCCTTCCTTCTCGGCGCGAAGGATGTTCTCCATCTTCATAGCTTCGACCGTGGCGAGTGGCTGACCGGGCTGCACCTCTTCGCCCTCGCCCACATGCAGCTTCACCAGCATGCCGGGCATCGGGCAGATCAGCATCTTCGAAAGATCGGGCGGCTCTTTCTCGATCATCCGGCCTTCGTGCTCTTTCAAGCTGAGCGGCAAGGCCAGCGCGCGGGTCGACGCGCCTCTCGTGGTGATCACCCAATGCGCGCCGTCGCGCTCTACGATCAGGCCATAAACGTTACCATCCGCGTCGGTCGCGGCGGCTTCGACCATGCCGGGCTGCCAGTCGCAATGGCCTTCGACCCGGACGCCGTCGACCACCGCGTGACCATCAGCCAGCGTCACCTCGTGGCGGGTGTCGCCAATCTTGACCATCCAATCGCTGGTGACGCGGTTTACGCCCGTCTCGCCGTCATCGCCATCAAGCTGCCCTGAAATGCGCCGCGCGCGGTTTTGCCACGTAAACTCGTTTCCGGCGCAGATCGCGGCGAGCATGCGCTGCATGTCCTCGCTGATCGGCGCGCCGGTGAAGCCTTCGGGGTATTCCTCGGCGATAAAGCCCGTGGATAGCTCGCCGGAACGGAAGCGGTCATGCTGCATGATGGCGCTTAGGAAATCGACGTTGTGGCCCAGACCTTTGAGGCGGAACGCGTCGAGCGCTTCGATTTGCAAGTCCGCCGCTTCCAACCTCGTCGGCGCCCACGTGATGAGCTTCGCGATCATCGGATCATAGTAAATCGAGACTTCGCCGCCTTCGAACACACCATCGTCCACCCGCACGCTGCCCGCGCCGTGCGCGACGCCGCGCCGTGCCTTGCCAGCAACTTCCGCGTCCTCGGTCCAGCCGGGAATGGTGGGCGAGTATTCCACCAGACGACCCGTGGACGGTAGGAAACCGCGATAGGGGTCTTCGGCGTAGACGCGGTTCTCGATCGACCAGCCATCAATGCCAATATCGTCCTGCGTCATGGTGAGCTTTTCGCCCGCCGCGACGCGGATCATCTGCTCAACCAGATCAATGCCGGTGATCGCCTCGGTGACGGGGTGCTCCACCTGCAGGCGGGTGTTCATTTCGAGGAAGTAGAAGCTCTCGCCGGTCTTGTCCGCGCCGGAAACGATCAGTTCGACCGTGCCCGCCGAGTGGTAATCGACCGCTTTGGAAAGCGCCACGCATTGCTCGCCCATCGCCTTGCGCATCTTTTCGGTGACGAAGGGTGACGGCGCTTCTTCGACGACCTTTTGGTGCCGGCGCTGGATCGAGCATTCGCGCTCGTTCAGATAAAGCGTGTTGCCGTGCTTATCGCCCAGGATCTGGATTTCGATGTGGCGCGGGTTCTCGATGAATTTTTCGATGAAGACGCGGTCATCGCCAAAGGAATTGAGCCCTTCGCGCTTGGTCGCTTCGAAGCCTTCGCGCACGTCGGCTTCCGAATAAGCGAGGCGCATGCCCTTGCCGCCGCCCCCGGCGCTGGCTTTCATCATCACCGGATAGCCAATGTCGTCCGAGATCTCGACCGCGTGATCGGTGTCACGGATTTCGCCGACAAAGCCGGGCACCACGTTGACGCCCGCTTCCTTTGCCAGCTTTTTCGATTCAATCTTGTCGCCCATCGCCGCGATCGCGCCGGCGGGCGGACCGATAAAGGCGATCCCTTCGGCCTCCAGAGCCTCCACAAAGCTCGCGCGTTCGGACAGGAAGCCGTAGCCCGGATGCACCGCCTCCGCGCCCGTCTCCTTGCACGCGGCGATGATCTTTTCCGGAATCAGATAGCTTTCCGCCGCCGGGGCGGGGCCGATATGCACCGCTTCGTCCGCCATGCGCACAAACGGAGCGCGCGCGTCCGCATCGGAATACACCGCCACTGTGGCAATGCCCATCTTGCGCGCGGTGGTGATAACCCGGCAGGCGATCTCGCCGCGATTGGCAATCAGAATCTTGGAAAACATGCTCAGCCTTCTTCTGTGTATTCTCTAAGCTGCATGGTGCGCGCCTCTGTGAGCGCGGTCATGCAGGTCGCGTGGATCAGCGGGACAATCGATCCCCCGCGATACCGATCCGCCTCAGCCGCGCAATGCGCATTTCGATAGGTGATCCACGCACGCTGCGCGGCTAGCAGTTTGTCGAAAGAGCTCTCTTCACCTTTTGGATCATCGGCCAGAGCGTCATTGGCTTTGGCCTTGTCCGATGCGGCTACCCAAACCTCGTTGAGCACAGTGTCCGCCGCCTCATATTCGCGCGCGGCGCACAGGTTCATGTCCAACTGGGTTGAAGGATTTTCACAGTCCACTTCAGGCGGCGCGGCCACCATCGCCAATGTCAGCAACATCATACGAGCGTCTCTCTTTCCCGAGAGGTCGCATAGCGGATTAGCGCGTCGGCGTAAGCCCCCGCACCGCGCCGATCCCCTTCGCCTGCAAGCAGGCTCTGCACAGCCCCTGCCAGCGACCGGGCGTTTTCCGCCGAGAGCGAAGCCAAAGGAACCACATAGACGCCGATGGTGAAGAGGATAGCGCCGGTCTGCGGAAGCCGCCGCAAGGTCTGCCGCTCAGACCGAACGAACAGCGTCTCACCGGCGGTGTCGCGCGTCACATGCGCAAACTGATCCTCCGGCTTACCCTCAGCCAGCCAGCGGCGATCCCCGGTGGGCGCTATAAACCAGTTGCAGCGGCCATAGATTGGGCCCGCTCTCAGGGTGTCCATAAAGCGATCCACCCCGCTCGCCAGTTGCTCTTCATAGCCCGCAATCGGCGCGTGGAGCGCTCGTAACGGCAGGCCGAGCTTATCCTTGGGGTGCCAGTCGGTCGGCCACGCGACCGCGGCGCCAATCAGCTGGTAATAGTCTTCATCCGCAAAGCGTTGCAGCAGGCACATATCCTCATGCGACGCGGCGGCGGCTTCGGGTAAAGCCCCCTCAGCACCCAGCATGGCGGCGAGTTCGCGGCCCGGCTCGTCAGCGTAGCGGGTGAGTTGCACACCTTCGGGCCACTCTTCGAAGGCCTGACGGCGGGCCGGAAGGTCAGGCTCGGGCTGGAGCCATTCACCCTCGGAAAGCTTGGACAATCCCATACGCAATTGCCCGCCCCCACGCGCCTTGGGCAGCAATTCGTTGACGCTAAAACCGAGGCTCATCGATCAATCGTTGTGCAAGCGCGCTTCAAGCTCCGCTTTGACCTCCTCGGGCGTGGCAAAACGTTTGAAGATCAGCCGCGAAGTCACTCCACCGGCCACAAACCCGCCAATAAGAGCGAGCAAGCCCCATGGCTCGGCCAAGCGCACCAGTCCCCACAGACCGAGGCCAAAAAAGCCTACGAAGAGCCCATATCGAAGGAAGAAGACCACGCGCTTAGCCCAGCGCCGCCAGCCCTTGCGCCAAGTCTGCCTTGATATCTTCGATATGCTCGATGCCGACCGACAAGCGCACCACGTCCGGCCCCGCGCCCGCCGCGAGCAATTCCTCTTCGGAAAGCTGGCTGTGCGTGGTCGAAGCCGGATGGATGATCAGCGAACGCGTGTCGCCAATATTGGCCAAGTGGCTGAAAAGCTTGACGCTGGAGACCAACTTCACGCCCGCGTCGTACCCGCCTTTGAGGCCAAAGGTGAACACCGACCCTGCACGGCCACCGAGGTACTTGTGCGCCCTCTCGTGATAGGGATTATCGCGCAGGCCCGCGTAATTAACCCATTCCACCTGCGGCTGCTCGGTCAGCCATTTGGCCAGCTCCAGCGCGTTGGCGCAGTGCTTTTCCATCCGGAGGTGCAGCGTTTCCATACCCGTGAGCGCCAGAAAGGCGTTCATCGGTGCAAGGCTAGGCCCCAGATCGCGCAGGCCGTGAACCCGGCAACTGATGATAAAACCAATGGGACCAATCGGCTCCAGAGCGTCGGCCAGCACCGCGCCGTGATACGAGCCACTGGGCCCTGTGATCGACGGGTACTTGTCGCCCTGCGCCTTCCAATCGAACTTGCCGCTGTCGACAATAACACCGCCAATCGCGTTGCCATGCCCGTTGAGGAACTTGGTGATCGAATGGACGATAATATCCGCGCCGTGCTCGAAAGGGCGGCACAATGCCGGCGTCGCCATCGTGTTATCGACCATAAGCGGCACACCGCCTTCGTGCGCGATATCGGCGATCGCCTGAATATCGCTGACCACACCGCCGGGATTGGCGAGGCTTTCGATAAAGACCACGCGCGTCTTTTCATCCATCGCCGCACGCACCGCGTCGAGATCGTCAGTGTCGACAAAGCGCGCTTCCCAGCCGAATTTCTTGATCGCTTCGCCCAGCTGGTTGAGCGATCCGCCGTAGAGCTTTTTCGCCGCGACGATGTTGCAGCCCGGCTCCATCAGCGTGTGGAACGCGAGGATTTGCGCCGCGTGGCCCGATCCGCATGAAAGCGCGCCTACGCCACCTTCAAGTGCCGTAATCTTGGCCTCTAACGCGTCATTAGTGGGGTTCGAAATGCGCGAATAGATATTCCCGAATTCCTGCAGCGAAAACAGCTTCGCCGCGTGTTCGGGGCTGTCGAACACATAGCTCGACGTTTGATAGATCGGGGTGATCCGCGCGTTGGTGGTCGGATCGGGCTCGCATCCGGCGTGGACGCTGAGCGTTTCGGGGCGCAGCTCAGTCATGATTGTCTCTCCTCCAAAAATCTTGTGAGCGTAAGCCTCGCTATTCGGCGGGCTCCGCCTCTTTCAAGGCCCGCATAGGCTCTTCGTGTTGCAAGGCTGTGAGGCCCAACTTGGCGAACAGCGCGCCGTCGCTGTCATCGCCCGCGTTGGGTGCGGTTAGCAATTTGTCGCCGGTGAAGATCGAGTTCGCGCCCGCGAGGAAGCACAAAGCCTGCGTAGCGTCGCTCATGCTCTCGCGCCCGGCGGACAGGCGCACCATGCTCATCGGCATCGTGATGCGCGCGACGGCCACGGTTCGGACAAATTCGATATCGTCGATCTTGGCGAGCGGCGTGTCAGCCAGCATATCGCCCAGCACCGTGCCTTTAACCGGCACCAGCGCGTTGACCGGAACGCTTTCAGGGTGCTGCTCCAGCGTCGCGAGCGTGTGAATGAAGCCGACCCGATCGTCGCGCGTTTCGCCCATGCCGACGATCCCGCCACTGCACACATTGATTCCGGCGCCGCGCACATGATCCAACGTGTCCAGGCGGCACTGGAAATCGCGCGTCGAGATCACGCGCTCGTAATACTCCGGGCTGCTGTCGATATTGTGGTTGTAATAATCGAGCCCGGCTTCGGCGAGCATGTCAGCCTGGTGCGGCTCGAGCATGCCCAGCGTCATGCAGGTTTCGAGGCCCATATCGCTGACGCCTTTCACGATCTCTACAATCGCGGGCATGTCGCGGTCTTTGGGGTTGCGCCACGCCGCGCCCATGCAGAAGCGCTGCGATCCCGCGTCCTTAGCCTGCGCGGCGCGCTGGAGCACGGCCTGCACATCCATTAGCTTGGTCGCTTCGACGCCGCTATCGGCCTTCACCGACTGCGAGCAATAGCCGCAATCCTCAGGGCACCCGCCGGTCTTGATCGAGAGCAGCGTGCACAGCTGAATTTGCTCAGGCGGATGGTTCTCGCGGTGGACGCTGGCGGCGCGAAACAGGAGTTCGGTGAACGGGAGGTCAAACAGCTCCGCGATTTCCTCGCGTGTCCAGTCGGTGCGGATATTTGTCATAACGTCCTGAGCCTTGATGCGAGATGCGCCAGGTCGCAAGCATATTCGGCAAAGTCCCGCCGACTCCGTTTACTCCGCCGCCTCTTCGGAGGAGCTTGGCACGTCCCAATCGTGGATATAGTGCTGGCCTGTTTCGGGGTTCGCTTGCAGAAAGAAGACGCCTTCCGCACTGCCTTCTGGACCTTCTGGCTCAGGACATGAGCTAATGACCGAGTCCGTTAGGTGGTAGGTTTCCAGACGTAGCCCATCATGCGTCACAATATGCCCAAACCGCCAAGTATCGGTCCAGGTGAACGTTAACTCGACCTTTTCGGAACACTCTTCTTCGCCAACTATGCATGCTAGTTCAAACGAAGTAGTAGATCGCCTGGGCTCATCGAAACTGCGCGTTTCGACATAGGCTCCTTCAACTCGTGTCCAGTCGCGGCGATCATATTCCGGGTCACGCGGTACCATGCAAGCCGATGCGGATTGCGCGACCAGAGTTACGCCCAAGGCGACAGATGCAATCTGCCGCCAAAACCTCATTCCGCCGCCTCATCAATCACACTGTCCAAGGGCGGCATATTGTGACCGAGCATCGTCAGGATGTCCGCTGCGCATTCGACCACATTGGAGCCCGGGCCGTAAATGCCCTGCACGCCCGCCTCGCGCAGGAAGTCGTAGTCTTGCGGCGGGATCACTCCCCCGGCGGTGACCTTGATGTCGGGGCGACCCGCGTCCTTGAGCAGGCGGATCAATTCGGGGATCAGCGTCTTGTGGCCGGCCGCGAGGCTTGAGCAACCCACCACATCGACCCCGTTATCCAGCGCCATGTCGCGCGCTTCGGCGGGCGTCTGGAAAAGCGGGCCGGAGACCACTTCAAAGCCCATATCGCTGAACGCGCTCGCGATCACATTGGCGCCGCGATCGTGCCCGTCCTGACCCATCTTGGCGACCATGATGCGAGGGCTTCGGCCCAAGCGACGACCAACGGCCTCAACCCCGTCGGTGACCTGCGCCCAGCGCTGGTCGAATTCGTAGGCGGTCTTGTAGACGCCGCTGACCGGCTTGGGTGTGGCGTCATGACGCCCGAAGACCTCTTCCATCGCCGACGAGATTTCGCCCAAAGTCGCGTCTTCGCGCGCGGCATTCACCGCAAGTTCGAGCACGTTTCCGCCCGCTTTGCACCCTTCCGTAAGAGCCGCGAGCGCGGCGCGGCAGGCTTCTTCGTTGCGCTGTGCGCGCACGCGTTCGATCCGGGCGATCTGGTCCTTGCGCACTTTCGCGTTGTCGATGTCGAGCGTGTCGATCAGCTCTTCGTCCGAAGGCTGGTACTTGTTCACGCCCACGATCACGGTCTTGCCCTGATCGACCATGGTCTGCTTTTCCGCCGCCGCGCGCTCGATCTCGGCCTTGGGCGCGCCGGTGTCGACGTAAGCCGTCATCCCGCCCGCTTCATCGACCGTCGCCATCAGCTTTTCGGCTTCCTCGACAAGGGTCGAAGTCAGCGCCTCGATGTAGTGCGAGCCGCCTAGCGGATCGACGACGTTGGTGATGCCGCTCTCTTCCTGAAGCACCAGCTGCGTGTTGCGCGCGATGCGGGCGGAGAAATCGGTAGGAAGCGCGATGGCTTCGTCCAAAGCGTTGGTGTGGAGCGACTGGGTGCCGCCGAGCGTCGCGGCAAGCGCTTCGACCGTGGTGCGGATGACGTTGTTGTAAGGGTCCTGCTCTTGCAGAGAGACGCCCGAGGTCTGGCAATGGGTGCGCAGCATCTTGGAGCGTTCGGACTTTGCGCCCAGATCGTCCATCACGCGGTACCACAGCGTGCGCGCGGCGCGCAGCTTGGCGATCTCCATGAAGAAGTTCATGCCGATGCCGAAGAAGAACGACAGGCGGCCCGCAAACGCGTCAATATCTAGCCCCGTGGCCATCGCGCGCTTGGCGTATTCCTTACCGTCGGCGATCGTGAAGGCGAGCTCCTGCACCGCCGTCGCCCCGGCTTCGTGCATGTGGTAGCCGCTGATCGAGATGCTGTTGAATTTCGGCATGTTGGCCGAGGTGTATCCGATAATATCCGAGATGATCCGCATGCTCGGCTCGGGCGGATAGATGTAGGTGTTGCGGACCATGAACTCTTTGAGAATGTCGTTCTGAATGGTCCCCGACAGTTTCTCAACCGGCACACCCTGCCGCTCGCCCGCGACGATGAAAAAGGCCATCACCGGGATGACCGCGCCGTTCATCGTCATCGAAACGCTCATCGCGTCGAGCGGGATCTCGTCAAATAGCACTTCCATGTCCGCGACGGTGTCGATCGCCACCCCCGCTTTGCCGACATCGCCGACAACGCGCGGGTGATCGGAATCGTAGCCCCGGTGGGTGGCGAGATCGAAGGCGACCGAAAGGCCCTTTTGACCAGCGGCAAGGTTGCGGCGGTAGAAGGCGTTCGATTCCTCAGCGGTCGAAAACCCGGCGTATTGCCGGATCGTCCACGGGCGCCCGGCGTACATGCTCGCCTTCACCCCGCGCGTGAACGGCGCAAAGCCCGGCAGACCCGGATCGAACCCGGCGTGATCCTCCGCCGTGTAAAGCGGCTTGATCGGGAAGCCCTCGGGCGTTTCCCAAGTCAGATCGCGGCCCTTCACTTCCTTATCAGCGAGGGCGTTCCAATCGGCGGGAGTTGGCGGGGTCGGTTTGTCAGTCATCGGGAGGCTCTTATCACACAAAACCCCCGGTGGAAGGTCCACCGAGGGCATAATCCGTAGCGTCGGCTGAGACCTAGGCGCCCTTAAATTCAGCCTTGCGCTTTTGTAGGAAGGCCATGCCACCTTCCCTCGCGTCCGCCGTGGCGCCGGCGACGCGTTGCCCTTCGGCTTCGGCCAGCATCACTTCGGTGACGTTGCCATCGAGCGCGATGCTGATGTTGCGCTTCATCGTCTTGATCGCCACCGTCGGCCCGTTGGCAAGCTTTTCCGCCAAAGCGCGCGCTTCGTCCATCAGCAACTCGTCTGCGACGCATTTGTAGACTAGGCCCCATTCTTCGGCCTGCTTGCCGCTGATTTTCTCACCCAGCATCATCATGCGCGTGGCGCGCGCGCGGCCAATCGCGCGGGCGATGAGCCAGGTGGACGCGCCATCGGGCACAAGACCGATATTGACGAAGGCCTGCAGGAAGTAGGAGCGCTCCGCTGCGATGGTGAAGTCCGCCGCGAGAGCGAGCGAACAGCCAACACCCGCCGCCGGGCCGTTCACCGCGCAGATCACCGGCACTTCGGCGCGCAGGATCTGGCTGATCGCGGGGTTGTAGTGCTGGGAAAGCGCCTGATGCGATCCGCCTTTGGAGCCGAGCGCCGAGCCATCGCCGCGCGCCGAAAGATCCGCGCCTGAGCAAAAGCCCTTGCCCTCGCCCGTGATCAGCACCGCGCGCGTGTCACCCAGATCGTAAAAGACCTGCCCGATTTCGTCCGCCATTTGCGGCGCCATCGCGTTGAGGCGCTCGGGCTTGTTCAGCGTGATCGTGGTCAGGGGGCCATCGGTGTCAACGCGGATATGTTCGTAGCTCACTTGTCTCTCCCAAGGGTGTGTGAGGGTCGTCTGGTTTTCATTCGCAACGGAGTGTGCCGCGCCCGGTGCATAACCGCAAGGGCGTTACGACGCGCTGCGTTCTTTTGATAGCGGCGCGGATTCGGGTCAGTTCGACCAGTGCGCGTCGTCTTTGGGCGTTTCCATGATCTCGGTCAGCATGCCCTGCATATCCTTGGGGTGGACGAAGAAGATCGGCGTGCCGTGCGCGCCGATGCGCGTGGGGCCGAGGATGCGCTTGCCCATTTCCTCGAGTTGGCTGCGCGCCTCTTCGATATCGGGCACTTCAAAGCAGATGTGATGCTGGCCGCCGAGCGGATTCTTGTCGAGAAAGCCGGTGAGCGGGCTGTCAGGGCCAAGCGGTTCGATCAGCTCGATCTGGGTGCCTTCGGTGCCGCCCTCGCCCGGCGTGTTGACAAAGCAGACTTTGACGCCCTGCGCCTCAAGATCGAACGGCTCATGGATTGTGGTCGCGCCCATAACGTCGCGGTAATGCGCGATGGCTTCGGCGATGGAGGGCGTGGCGTACCCCACGTGGTTCATGCGGCCTAGTTTCATTTTTGTGTCACCTCGTCATTCCGGCGCAGGCCGGAATCCAGCCTGCGACGGTCCAATTCTGGACCCCGGCCTTCGCCGGGGTGACGGCCTTGCTTGATGCGGCCTAGTTTCATTCAACTCTTCCCTCAGTATCGGGCTGGCACTTAGCGACAAGGTCTACGCCGAGACGAGTAGCTGCCGCATAGGTGAATTCGACCTGACAGTACTTAAGGGCGAACTCGCCTCTTCGGCGGACGATCAGTCCTTCGCGCTCCAAAATCTGCAACGGCGCCGACTCCAACGAAATTGCCGCGATTACCTGTCCCCAATCGTCAACAGTGGAGCCGCTGTCTATTCGCTCAACAATGTCTGGCGTGATCAAGGGCAGATCAATCTGAAACACCCAAAACGGCTTTGCATGCTCAAATTCGAAAACGAGATTAGCGTGCGAAACGTGATCGCCGGTCGAATCAGGGCCATAGTGGAGCAATGGTTCCACCTGCTTCTCAAAGAACTTCTTGAGATCTGCTTCCCAGTCATCATGCCATTCGATCTGGGAGTACCAATCCTCATCACGGTGGAAATCACCAACAATGTAGTCAAGTAAGCCCACAGCACGAGGCGTGAGCGAACTCAAAACACGAAGGACAAGATGATGCTCTTCATCTACACCACTGGCCGCGTCCTTCAGGAGATTAGACCACATTTCACGGAGGACTTCGTGGTCTTCGCGTGATGCATGTTCAATAAATGGAATGGCAAAACGAAGCGGTAATTCTAGTACGTCATCCGAACCTATTTCTTCCGCTACGGGCTCGATCACCGCATTTAGGTTCTCCGACCGGTACTTGCGAACCCTATCGGCCAGGAGTTGGCCAAGCTCATCAGAGACTGGACCGAACAATCGCCTCATAAGGCCAACAGCGCCCTTAGAAAACGGCTCTGCCGCCTTTCCGATGCCAACTAGATCAGTCATTACAGTGGAATATTATCGTGCTTCTTCCAAGGGTTCTCCAGCCGCTTGCTCCGCAGCTTCCGCAGGCCGAGCGCCACCCTGCGCCGCGTCGAGTGCGGGTGGATAACCTCGTCGATATAGCCGCGCTGCGCGGCCACGAAGGGGTTGGCGAAGCGGTCTTCGTATTCCTTGGTTTTCTCGGCGATCTTGTCCGGATCGTCGCGGTCTTGGCGGAAGATGATCTCAACCGCGCCCTTCGCGCCCATCACCGCGATTTCGGCGGTCGGCCAAGCGTAATTGAGGTCTCCGCGCAGGTGCTTTGAGGCCATCACGTCGTACGCGCCGCCATAGGCTTTGCGGGTGATGATGGTGATCTTGGGCACGGTCGCCTCGGCGTAGGCGAAGAGCAGCTTCGCGCCGTGCTTGATGATCCCGCCCATCTCCTGCGCCGTGCCGGGCAGGAAGCCGGGGACGTCGACGAAGGTAACAATCGGGATCTCGAACGCGTCGCAGAAGCGCACGAAGCGCGCGGCCTTCTTGGACGACGCAATGTCGAGCACGCCCGCCAGGACCATCGGCTGGTTCGCGACCACGCCCACCGTGCGCCCTTCGACCCGGCCAAAGCCGCAAATGATGTTCGCCGCGTGCGCGGGCTGGATTTCGAAGAACTCGCCTTCGTCGAGCGTCTTCTTGATCACCTCATGCATGTCGTAAGGCTGGTTCGGGTTGTCCGGGATCAGCGTGTCAAGCGACTCTTCCAAACGGTCCCACGGATCGCCCGTCGGGATTTCCGGTCCCATCTCGCCGGTCGCTTCGGGCCGGTTGGAGAGCGGCAAGTAGTCGAAGAACCGGCGCGTCGCGAGCAGCGCCTCGACGTCGTTCTCATACGCGATATCGGCCACGCTCGTCTTGGTCGTATGCGTGATCGCGCCGCCCAGCTCTTCCTGCGTCACTTCCTCGTTGGTGACCGTTTTCACCACCTCCGGGCCGGTGACGAACATGTAGGAGCTGTCTTTCACCATGAAGATGAAATCGGTCATCGCAGGGCTGTACACCGCCCCGCCCGCGCAAGGCCCCATGATGAGGCTGATCTGCGGGACGACACCGCTGGCGAGCACGTTGCGCTGAAACACTTCGGCGTAGCCGCCGAGGGACGCCACGCCTTCCTGAATGCGCGCGCCGCCGCTGTCGTTCAGGCCGATCACGGGCGCGCCGACCTTCATCGCGGTGTCCATGATCTTGCAGATTTTCTCCGCGTGACGCTTCGACAGCGATCCGCCGAATACGGTGAAGTCTTGGCTGAATACGTAGACGAGGCGGCCGTTGATCGTCCCGCTGCCGGTGACCACGCCATCGCCCGGAATGCGCTGATCCTCCATGCCGAAATCCATGCAGTCGTGTTCGACATAGGTGTCGACCTCTTCGAAGCTGCCTTCGTCAAGCAGCACGTCGAGCCGTTCGCGCGCGGTCAGTTTCCCTTTAGCGTGCTGCGCGTCGATGCGCTTTTGGCCTCCACCCATGCGGGCGGCTTCGCGGCGGCGTTCCATTTCAGCGATATTGGCGGACACGTATGGGGGCTCCTCTCGATCTCTTGACGGGTCGTTGCCTTAGGCGGCCTCAGGCGTCAACGTGCGCGCGAAAGGAACGTAAGGAATGCCGCACGCGGACTGCCTTGTGATTGGGGCCGGCATTGCCGGGCTTTCGCTGGCGGCGCGCCTAGCGAAATCGATGAAAGTGGTTGTGCTGGAAGCGGAAAGAGCCGCCGGATACCACGCGTCGGGCCGCAGCGTGGCGTTTGCGCATTTTGGCCTCGGCGAAAACACGGTGCGCGCGTTGACCGCGGCCAGCCTGCCCGAGTTTCTGGAGATGGAGGGGCCTTCAGGCGCGCCGATTGCGAGCGTGCAGCCCGCTTTGCACATCGCGCGCGAGGATGAAGCGGAAGCGCTGGAGGATTTGGCACGGGTGCACGAACGGTACGGCGCGCGGTTTGATATCCTACAAGATGAAGAGATTGAAAAGGTTGCGCCTGTCTTGAAGGTGGGGCCAGAGGCGGCGTATCGCGCGATCCTCGACACCGGCTCGCTCAAGCTCGACACCGACGCCATGCTCCAACGCCACTTGGCTGATCTTCGCGCCGCCGGGGGCGAGCTCGTGGCGGGCGCTTCCGTTAGCGCCATAGAGCGCACAGGCGAGGTTTGGGACATCCGGACCTCATCGGGCACCTACCAGTCCCCCCGCATTGTCAACGCCGCGGGCGCTTGGGCGGATGAGATCGCGCGCCTTGCCGGAGTGCAGACGATTGGCCTCGAACCGCGCCGACGCACCGTGATCAGCTTTGCCGGTCCGCCCGACACCGACGTGTCGCGCTGGCCCTTTGTGAAAACCGTTGGCGAGGGGTTTTACATGCTGCCCGAAGGGAAAACGCAGTTGCTCGCCTCATCGATGGATCAGACGCCCAGCGCGCCGTGCGACGCCGCTGCGGAAGAGCTGGACATCGCCGTGACCGCAGACCGCGTCGTCAAGGCCACTAACCTTGAAATACGCCGCATCGCGCATTCCTGGGCGGGCTTACGCAGCTTTGCCCCCGACGAACGACCTGTCATCGGAGAAGCGGCTGAGGCGCCCGGCTTTTTCTGGTGCGCCGGCCAAGGCGGCTACGGATTCCAGACATCGGCGGCGCTTTCACGGCTGGCCGCTGGCTGCGTCACCGGAGAGCCATGGCCCGGTGACTTGCATGAGGCGGGAGTGACGCCCGACGTGTTTTCGCCCGCGCGCTTCGCGACCTAGGCGCTACTTCAGCAGGACCAATTCTTCCGCCATGGTCGGGTGGATCGCGGTGGTCGCGTCAAAGTCCGCCTTGGTAAGGCCCGCTTTGACGGCAACCGCCGCCGCTTGCATGATTTCAGGGCTCTCCGGCCCGATCATATGCACGCCGACGATCCGATCATTCGCCGCGTCAACCACCATCTTGTAAAGCCCGCGCTCGCTGCGGCCAGCAACGACATTCTTCATCGGGCGAAAGTCGGATTGGTAGACACGGATATTGCCCAGCCGGTTGCGCGCCTCGCCCTCGGTCATCCCCACAGCCGCGATGGGCGGGTGGCTGAAAACGGCGCTGGGAATGCACGAATGGTCAACCGCATAGGGTTCGCCAGAGCCGAACACGCTGTCGGCAAAAGCCTGCCCTTCGCGAATGGCAACCGGGGTCAATTGCACGCGGTCGGTCACATCGCCAACCGCATAAATGTGATCCACATTGGTCTTGGAGAAAGCGTCGACCTTGATCTCGCCGCCCTTGCCCAATTCCACGCCGACCTTTTCAAGGCCCAGCCCTTCGGTGTTCGGGACACGGCCCGTGGCGATCATGACCTGATCGTAGACCCGTTCATCCTCGTTGGTCATCTTGACCAGCAAAGTCCCATCTTCCTGCTTCTTCACCCATTCGAATTGGACGTTGAAGCAAAAGTCGATGCCCTTGATCAGGCTGATCTGGAGCAGCCGATCTCGCAAAGCGGGATCGTAAGCGCGCAGGATGACGTCAGAGCGATTGGCGATCGTAACCTTGCTGCCAAATTCGTTGAAAATGCCCGCGAATTCGTTGGCGATATAGCCACCGCCCGCGATCAGGATGCGCTTGGGCACTTCTTCGAGATGGAAGGCCTCGTTCGAGGTGATGCAGTGCTCGTTGCCTTCGAATTCGGGCATATGCGGCTTCGCGCCGGTGGCAATCAGAATGTATTTGGCGGTGACCACTTTGCCGCTGGCCAGAGTGATCTCGTGCTCGCCGGTTATCTCTGCGCGCTCTTCAAAAACAGTGACGTCGTGATTGGAGAGCGTTTCGCCGTAGAGCCCTTCGAGCCGTGTGACATCGTTTTGGACAATGTCGCGCAGGCGCACCCAGTCGAAGCTCTTGCCTTGGATATCCCAGCCAAACTGCTTGGCGTCTTCCAAATCCTCGGCAAAATGCGCGCCGTAAACGAGCATCTTCTTTGGCACACAGCCTCGGATCACGCAGGTTCCCCCGACGCGATACTCTTCCGCCGCGGCGACTTTGGCTCCATGCGCGGCCGCGACCCGGCTAGCCCGCACGCCTCCGGATCCAATGCCAATAGTGAAGAGATCGAAATCGTACTGCGTTTCAGGCATAACTGCGTGCCTCCCGTTCCTTATTCGGAGCGAGATATGGTCGCGTTACAGCCCCGTGCCAACCGTCAGGTTTCGAGAAACAATCCGTTATCCTGCAAAAGCTGATACGCCTTGCAGTCGGCGATCGTGATCAAGTCCGGATCGCGCACCCCGGTGTTGCGCTTGAGCAAGTAGTGGACCGCTTTCTTGGTGCCGTCCCCAATGCCGGTGAGCGCGACCATGACGTCGGGATCGTGATCGAGCACCCGGTCAAACAGCATCGATGTGTTCATGGGATCAAATCCGAACCCCAGAAAGCCAAGGCGCCGTCCCGACGCGATTTCGGCCATCAAGAAGCTGGAGAAGCGTTTATCCCGCGTGCGTTCCGACGCGGTGTAAATCCCCTTGGCTATCGCCAGCCAGTCTTCCGGCGTTTCGTCGCCCCATTCGCACGGTTGCCCAGCGCCGGGGTTCCACGGCAAGGAGCCGGGGCTTCCATACGGATGAACGATGCGCAGGTGTGTGCTAACCAGCTCACGCGCTTCGTCCATGGGCATACCGAAGGCCATGGTCAGCACCCAAGGCATGTAGTGCTCTATGGCCCGGTCATAGTTGAAGCACACAAGACTGAGCTTGTCGAAACACTGTTCCGCCTGCGCGCGCGGCACGCCTTTGGTGATCAATTGGCCCAGCTGGAACAGCCAGTTTTCCGTCCCTCGCAAGGGCAAATCGCCCGCGTCGCGCGGTTCAACCGCAAGCGTGGACTTCGATTCCGCCTGCAGGGTGTAGTAAGCGAGAGCGATCTTTCCGACCGCGATCACATTTGCGTTGTCGCTGCCATATTGTTCGAGCACCGCGTCAATCGACGTAGTGACACGGCTTGCCTGCTTGATCGTTTTGCCGGCTTCGAGAAGCGCCTCATAGGTCGTGCCCAGCCTCTCTGCATTCGCTTCGAATATCTCCGCCAAAGCGACCATGTCGCGCGTTTGGACTTGGCTGCCCAAACGATCAAAGTCGAAGCCAGCGGCGATGCGAGTCAAAAGCTCAGCCCCATCGGGCATCTCGATTTCGCAATTCGCGCCCGCGCCTATGACCAGCGTCGTTTCTGTCCGGATCATATCGCGCGCCTTTGCTCCCGTGGTTTGCCTAAGGGGTTAGGCTCACATGGTTAAAAATCGCGTAAAACGCGCGGGCGCTTTATCGACTAATCCGAGCCTTAAGAGCGGCCTCCTCCACCGCCTGAACGCCGACGACGCCCACCGGGTCCTCTCCGGTTTCCACCACCTCCATGCGAAGCCTGACCGCCGTGGCCTTTGCCTTGGGGCCGCCCCTTGCGAGCCGTGTGCTTGGCAGGCGGCTTACGCTTCGAGGGAGCATGAGCGCCGCTTGCGCCCGCAGGCCTTGGCTTGATCTTCTTTTTCGACACGCGCGTTTGCCCGCGTGGGGGCGGTTTGGTGGGGCCCACGCCTTCGACGACCGCGCGGAAGTTCTCTGGCAGATCGAGCCGATCAAGACTCGCCCCGGTCGTTTTCTGAATGTCCTTTAGATACGTGCGCTCATCCTCGGCGCAGAAGGCAATCGCAACGCCGTCTCGCCCAGCCCGCGCGGTGCGGCCGATGCGGTGAACATACTGTTCCGGAACGTTGGGCAGTTCGTAGTTGATGACGTGCGACACACCGGGAATGTCGATTCCGCGCGCCGCGACATCGGTCGCGACGAGGATCTTGGTTTTCCCGCGCTTGAATTCATCAAGGGCTCGCAGCCGCTGACTCTGCGTCTTGTTCCCATGAATGGCGTTGGCCTGAATGCCGGCTCGGCTGAGCTTCTTCACGATACGGTCGGCGCCATGCTTGGTCCGTGCGAAGATCAGCACCAAGTCAAACTCTCCGGGCACGCGGTGGCGGCCCGAAAGCACCAGTTCAAGCAGCGCGGGTTTTTCATCCTGCTGCACCATGAAGAGGAACTGTTCGATCCGCTCAGCGGTCGTGCTTTCCGGCGTCACCGAGACTTGCACGGG
>JBCCKJ010000016.1:0-16677 GCA_039027455.1 Pseudomonadota bacterium
ACGAGAACGGTCTTTCCGGTCTGATCCGGGATGTCAGTTTCGTCCCAGTTCTTACGGATGGTCTGCTTCATTTGTAGTTTGCTCACGCCGCTTCATTGCGTGTGCATCCTAGCCAGACAACCTCTGAATTTTGCCAAGACGACCGAAGATCAAATGCGCTCAAATGCGTTCACCAAGTGTCAAAGTCTTTCGTCGTTAGCAGTATTGATCATGAATCTGGCCTGCCCCGTCTCATTGGACCAAGCGTATCGCTAGGGTCGGCGTTTGGTTCGCAGGGGCGTCTACCTTCCCCAATCCGAAAGGCGGAGTGATCGCGGCGGGCAAGATGTTTCCCGGAGCCGAACTCTTGCTTCTTGATAGGCAAAGGCCTAGTGCGGCACGCCTGCAATCGGCGCATTTTAAGGCAACGCGTAATGAGTGACCCTGCGGGTGGAGGCGGTCGCTCTTCGAGAGATCGAGCTTATCAGTTACGCGCTCTGCATGGCGCGTCTCGGCTTTCGTGCAAACAGCCTGAAAAAAATAGCCAGCGGGACAAGAGCCAGCGGAATGGTTGCGAAGAACGTGGGAAGATATCCCTGCGTATCGATGACATACCCGACAAACGGATCCAGCAGACCAGGGATCAGCAAGTAGACAGCGATCTGCGCTGAGAAGTCGAAGCCCGGGGCCTCAATCCTTGTGCGATCCATTGCGGTGCGAAACATCACGACATCGGTTATGGCGATCGCCACCCAAACGACCACAATGGCGTACCGGATTTCAGCTGGGAACAAGGCTGCGATAGTGGTGATTACGAGTAGGAAGGGGATATTGAGCAAGCCAACAAACAAGATCGCATTTTCTTGAGAGAGCTTTCGTAGAAGCGGCCCGAAAATTGATGCGGCTCCGCCACCCGCGCACATTGCAATCAGACCAAACCAGACTGCGATTTCCTGCAAACTCATACCCTGGTCGACCATCATTAGCCGCATCGGGATCAGCGTGAGCACGAGAGGCAAACGCATGACAGCGAGCACCGCCAGCCATCCCATCATCCGCTCTTGAGTGAAAAAGCGAAACGCGCTGGTCCAGTCCACTTTGCGCGCTTCGGTGGGTCTTTCAGGCTCCGGCACCAAAAACAAAGTGCACAAAGGGAGTGCAAACAATCCGGCCTGTATCAACAAGGCCGCCGTCCATCCGATGTAGTCATAAAGGTATAGGAACCCGAATCCTCCGACGATGGCTCCGCCATAAAGGCCAACATTTTGGAATGTGCTGCCCAAGGTTCGCTCTTCTGCGCGCATGGTCGAAATGACGAAAGCATCAACCGCGACGTCTTGGGTGCTGACAGCAAGTCCGGCCACAAGCAGCGCGCCGAACAGCGCGGGCGTGTTTCCGATAGGGTCCGTGAATGCGAGCGCGCCAATCCCCAGCACATGGATGATAGACAGAGCGACTATCCAGGATTTGTAGCGCTGACGTCCAATCTGGAACCGGTCTATCAGGGGCGCCCAGAGAAACTTGAAGATATACGGAAGTGAGGCGAGCTGGATCAGTCCGATATCAGTGGCCGAAAACCCTTCTCGGCGAAGGATGATTGGCAGAGCCATGTTGGCAAAGGAGAACGGGATAAACTGCGCTGTGTACAGCATTCCAACAGCAACCAGGACCCGCCAACGCATTCGTTTCTTCACTAGCAAGTCCTGATCCATCCAGCGCGCATGATCGCATAGGTTATCCGTCGGACCAATCGCTATCACTATTGCGAGTGTGTCGCAAAAGCATTTACACAGTCTCGTGCCCCCGCTATCCCCCTTAGCAATCTTGGAGGGTCACTATGTCGGTTTCTACACATGCCTTGCGGATGGTAGCTTTTCTAGCCTCGACGGCTCTTTGCAGCGGCGCCGCTTTCGCCCAGGACGGGGCGCCTGATCTTTCGGTCTCAGAGGACGCCGATGGCTCAGAAATTCGGGCGGCTGATACGGTAGAGACAATCGAGGACGGCGATCGCATTATCGTCACGGCTCCAGGATATGTCCCAAACACCGGCTTTTCGGCCAATAAAACCAACATACCGCTCATTCGCACGCCGCAAACAATCTCGGTCGTCAACCGCGATCAGTTCGACTTGCTCAACTTTGTCGATGCTCAACAGGCGGTCCGCTATGTGGCCGGCGTTTCAGGAGAGAATTTCGGCCCTGATCTACGCTTCGACTTTCTCACCGTACGCGGTTTCGTGCCGCGGCAGTATATTGACGGTTTGGTAGCTCCATCCACCACAACGATCGCTTCGACTGGTGTGGATCTTTACGCCTTTGAGTCTTTGGAAATCCTGAAAGGCCCCGTGTCGTCGCTCTATGGCAACGCGCCTCCGGGCGGCATTTACAACCAAACCTCACGTCAGCCAGAAGATCAATTGGATGGCGAGCTTCGCGTCCGAGTTGGCACCGACGATTTTGCGGAGATTGCTGGAACCCTAACCGGAGCTGTCTTGGAAGGTGTCAATGGCCGCATCACCGCCCTCTACAGGGATCGGGGGGCCGAACGTGACTTTGTTGATGCTGAACGCTTTTTGATAGCGCCGGTGGTCGACATCGAATTGGGTATCGACACAACCGTTAGACTAAACGGTTATTACCAGTATGACGAAATCAGAGGCGATACGAATGGCTTCCTGCCGGCAGCGGGCACCATTGATCCCAATCCGAATGGTGAGCTGCCGCGCAGCGCCAACCTTGGTGATCCAGACAACCTCTATGAGCGAGACCAGTACGCAATTGGCGCGCGCCTGACGCATGAATTCCAGCCTGGACTGCTGGTGGATATCAATGTTCGCTACAACGATTACAACGAAGACACGCCGCAAAGTGTGACGCCAACGGCCGGAAGTTTCACCAACACCACAGACGCCAGCGATCCGAGTTTCTTCAATACGATCACGCGTTCCAATTTCACGTTCTTTGAGGATGTTGAGGCCTTTACCGCCGACGGCCGTCTTGACGCGGAGTTTGCGACCGGCCGTTTGGAGCACAAGCTTCTGGCGGGGGTCGACTTTCGTACGGTGAGCAATGATGCAAGCTTCGGCTTCTTCTTCGATCCGCCGACAATTGACATTTTCAATCCGGTGTTCGAGCCGGTCCCTCAGCCCGCAGACCCCGCTCCGTTTGGTTTCAACGATCAGCGCCTGCAGCAAACTGGATTATACGTCCAAAACCAGATTGGTCTCGATAACCTCTACCTTACGCTGGGGCTCCGGTATGATATCGTCGACATTCGCGATCGCGCGGCGGGAACGGACAGCGACGAGAATGAACTCAGCTGGCGGACTGGATTGACCTATGAAAGCGATATCGGCCTTGCTCCATATATATCATACTCCCGATCATTTGAGCCTGTGCTTGGAAACGATGCCATAACCGGGGAGGCTTTCAACGCCAGCCAAGGCGATCAATACGAGATCGGCATCAAGTATGATGGACGCACATTGCCGGGGGGTGTGGACGTTTTCGCGACGGCTTCTGTGTTCCACATTCAACAGAGCAATGTTGTCGCTACGGGCTCAGCTTCAATCATCCCAGCATTTGGCACACAGGCGGGTGAGGTCGAGTTGACCGGTTTTGAATTCGAAGCTGTGGCTCGGATCAATGACCAATTCTCGATCAACGCCTCCTACAGCTATACGGACAGCGAGGTAACCGAGAGCGAGAACTTCCCAGGCGAAATCGGTGCTGAGCTTCCAGTCACACCGGAACACAAAGGATCGGTCTTCGCGACGTACAATATTCAAGTGGGCCCGCTGGCAGGGTTCGGAATTGGTGCAGGCGCACGCTATACAAGCAGCAGCGCAGGCAGTTTGCCCGGACTATTCAATCCGGAGGTCATCTTCGGAGAGGACGCCTTTCTCGTTGATGCGATTGTAAGTTACGACACGCCAGACTGGAGGTTTGCAGTGAACGCCTCCAACCTGTTCGATAAGCGCTACGTTGCTCGCTGTCTCAACGCCACAGGCTGCAACTTTGGCGCTGGCCTGCAAGTCTTGGGGACGGTCGCCTACAAATTTTGATCGGGACCTGGAGATCGCATGTTGGATCAAAGCTATACCATTTCGTCTGTCGATGAGCTCGAGGAGCGAATTGGTGAACGACCTGCGACAATTGACCTTAAGGTGATCGATCATCTGGACGCGGGCGCGCTAGAATGGATTGCATGTTCGCCGCTGGCGGTGCTCGGCTTGGCTTGTTCGGATGGCTTGCGAGCGACACTAGCGGGCGGCACGTCCGGCTTTATGGAAGCCGATCGCACAACACTCCGAATTCCGCGAGACTCAATCGATGAGGCTCCCAACATCGAACCCGGCGCAGGGTTCGGATCGCTGCTTGTTGCCCCTCAAATTGGTGAAACCTTGCGGATCAATGGATCGATTATCGAATGCAAGGTCGATTGTTACATAGTTCAGGTGGACGAGTGTTTCATACATTGTGCGAAAGCGATGTTACGTTCCGACTTTTGGAAAGTAGCCGAGCGCGAGGCACCCATCGGTGAACGTTCCGATCTCTTGAGCTCTGCGCGGTTCCTCGCGCTTGTCTCAATGGATGATAAAAGCCGGGTAGACGTAAGCCCTAAAGGCGATCCCGCCGGTTCACTTGTCAGATCGGAAGGCAATGAACTCTGGATCGCGGACCGTCCTGGCAATCTGAAGGCCGATAGCTTCAACAACATGCTTGCCCAACCGAAGATAGCGGGACTGCTGCTAGAGCCTCGAAACAGTCAAATCCTTCAATTTTCAGGAAACGCGCGCGCGTCTACCAACCCACTCAAGAATGTCCTTGCGGTGGATGGTAAGAACCCCAAAATAGCAATGCAGATTGAGTTGGACGAGATCCAAGAATGGAAAAGCAAGGCTTTGCAGTCCTCAAAGATATGGCTGTTGCCTAAGCCTGCGTTAAAGGGTTCTAAAACTCTGCTCGGCCATCTCCGCCTCAACAAAGAAACGACCTTGGCGAAGTCCCTTGGCTCTGCATACCCACCTGAACCCGATGCATTGCAGCAAGGCCTTGATAAAGACTACTCCGCAAATCTGTACTAATTTAGAGGTAAACCTAAGTTAGCACTCGGGTTGTTGGTACAAGGTCTGCGTTCGCGCGCCTGTTGGCGCAAAGCGGACAGGCCGCAATCGGCCCAAAGGCTGCCATTAGCGCGAAAAGGCTCCGATCATAACTAATGGCCTAGTTCTTTCTCAACCGCGGCGATGAAGATGCTGATGCCCTCTTCCACACGTTCAGGACCCGTGTAGTCAAAAAACACTTTGCGAGTTGTCGCCATGGGCATTCCATCAGCCTGATCGACTGCGGCCTGATACGCTTCGCTGTTCGTCAGTCCTGCCTCATAAAGAGCCAGTGTTTGCCCCAAGGACAAAATGTAGTTGATCGCGGTGTGCAAGACCAACGCCGCGCGCTCTTCACTCAGCCCCTCTCGCATAAGGACGAGCACCAAGGCGGGAATGAGCAACATCGAGCGCGAAGTTGTCCCCATGCCCAAGGCCAGCATCAATGGCCCAAGACCGCGGTATTTTGCGGCCATGTCGAACATGGCCAAGCCGGCTTCGCGCAGAGGCTCGGTCCACGGACGGCCCGGTCTCATCATTTGCGCAAGCGTCGCTTCGTCGAAGGTGTCATCGACGATATGATTGACAAGCGCCTGCTGCAGACGCGACTTGCTCTCGAAGAAGGCGTAGATCGTGTTCGCCCAGGTGTTGAGCGCTTCGGCGAGGTCCCGCATCGAAAGATCCATCCCCTGACGCTCAGCAAGCTTCATTGCCGCGTCGAGCACTTCCTCGCGGGTCAGGTTTGCCTTTGTCCGCTTAGTCCCCATGGCCGACCAGTAACCATGAAATTCTACGAGGGTCCAGCGCCTCGGTGAGGGCCCCTTGTGGGAAATAGGTCACGCCTTTTCCCGAGCATACCAGTTTGTTGAGCTGGCTCGAGATGATCGCTTGATCAATCGGAATTACACTGTAATGCGAACGACTCTTAATCGCATAAATAGGCTGAGGTTCCGACCGTGATGACTTTCAAGACCCCCCATCTCGCCAAGTTTCTACTCACCGCCTCTTCGATCAGCGCGCTTGCGATGACGGCGAGCGTCGCCGCCGCGCAAGACCAAACTGGTGCACCTACCGCGGGTGAAGTCCCCCCGGATGAGCCCGTTATCCTGGTCACCGCGCGCCAGAACATCGAGATTGAAGATCTACCGCGCTCAGCCCTCGTGCTTGACGGCGATGTTCTGGAAGACTTCAACGCCCGCACCACCAGCGTGCAGGAACTGCTCGGTTTCAACATCCCTGGCCTCGGCGCCCCTGTGACTGAGGGATCAGCCGCCTCGCTCACGCTGCGCGGCCGCAACCCGCTGTACCTGATCGACGGCGTTCCCATCGCGCCCAACACAAACTTCAGCCGCTTTCTCGACAAGTTCGATCCCCTGACGTTGGGCCGCACTGAAGTCATCTACGGCCCGACATCTTTATATGGCGCGGGCGCCTCGGGCGGGGTGATCCAATTCTTCACGCGCGATCCGGGTTCCGATGGTCTCACCGTCGAAGCCGGCACGCAAATCAAAGCCTTTGCGCCCGATAGCAACGCGTTTGATGGAGATGGAATCTCGATCAAAGGCAACCTCGCGGTCAATGGCGAAATCACGGAAGGCGTGCGGATGTTCGTTTTCGGCAGCTACGAGGACACCAACGGCATTCTCGACGCTGAGGGAAATTTGCTTTCGGGTCGCAGCAATTTCGTCAACGACTACACGGTTTTCGGCAAGCTTGAGGTCGACATCGGCTCCACCTCCACGCTGACGGCGACCGCAAACTACACCGAACTGGAATCCTCGCAGCGCCAGTTCGAGCTGGGCGCGCTGGACATCAACGGGTTGCAAGGCACGCAGGAAGTGCCGTTTCCGTTCAGCTACGCTAACCCGCCGACCAACAATTTTGTGTACGCGGCGCTGAATTATCAGAACACCGATCTGGCGGGAGGCACGTTTAACCTGCTCGGCTATTACAGCGAGAGCGAATTCTTGAATCCCGGCAGCGACATTCGCGCGGCGCGCCAGCCCACGGGGCCGTTCCCTGCGGAGTGGCCGGGCCTATGGCAAACCGGCGCGATCACCGAAGAATACGGCCTTCGCACCGAATACACGCGCGAATTTGGTGAGCGTGTCTCAATCACAATCGGCGGCGATTACAATTACGCCGACAGCACGAGCCTGCTCCCGATTTCAAGCGAGGACGATTTTGACAACACCGGGTTTTTCGACGCGGTGCGTCAAGACATACAGCGCCCACCCTTCACATTGGAAAGCCTCGGCCTGTTTGTGCAGGGCTCGTTCGAACTCACCGACAGCCTGACCTTGAACGGAGGGGTGCGCTGGGACGACACCAGCTACGAAATCATCGGCCCCTACGACATTGTCTTCTTCTTCTTCCAGCCGCCAGGTGAACGTCCGGGCGGTTCGGGATCGGCGGACGATTTCTCATTCAACATCGGCGCGGTTTACGACATCACCGACACGGTGAATGTCTATGCAAGCTATTCCGAAGGCTTTACCCTGCCATCGCTCGGCTTTCTTGGGAACAACGTCGCGCCGGGCGTGGCGATCGAAGATTCGGGCGTGGTCGAACCGATCACCGCGCAAAGCTATGACGTGGGGGTTCGTGCCGGTTTCGATAACGTCCAACTGGGGCTCGCCGCATATTACTCGGAAGGAAACTTCGACACCGCGCTGGGCGTGGACGCGACAACCGGCCTGATCAATCGCGGCCAGGCGCCCAGCCGGGTCTATGGCTTTGAGTTCACCGTTCAGGCGCAACTCACTGAGACGCTGAGCGTCGAAAGCTATATCGCCTATGTCGAAGGCCAAGTGGATAGCGCGAATGACGGCGACTTTACCAACATCACCACGCAAGACGTGCCGCCGCTTAAGTTTCAGCTGCGCCCGATCTGGCAAGTGACGCCCAAAGTTCGCCTGTTTGGACAACTGTTCCACACCGGTGACCGCGACGCGGCGTTCGATGATGGCAACGATCCCTTCCCTGCAGAGGCCTTCACGCAGATTGATCTGGGTGTCAGCACCGTGGTCGACTGGGGCGGTGCGGGGACAGGAGATGTGAGCCTGCAAGTGCTCAACATCTTCAACCCCTCAAATGTGCTTCCGGGTGAAGCCACATTCCTCGCCGGCCGTCGCCGCGCCGCGCCGGGCCGCGCGGTGACATTGAGCTACCAGCACCGTTTCTGATCGGTCGAGACACTTCGGCGCAGGAGGGGCGACCGGCACGCGCTGGTCGCCCCTTCGTTTTGTAAAGACAATGGCGTGAATTGCTTCCCCGCAAAGATCTGAGGAGCGAAACCTCGCGCTCAAGTGTGGCTTTTTTTAGCCAGCGCCTGCTTTCACATTACCATTTGACCAGCAAACGTATTGCAAATCATTCTCGTTAGCGTCAAAAGCGGCGCGCAACACAAAGCCCCTGGCTTTGGCGCGATGACACACAGGGAAAGTTCATTGATGCGATACACCTCATTAAAAGCCACGGCTGCCACGTTTTTGGCTGGCGTAGCCCTTCCAACCACAGCTCTTGCGCAAGAAGCCAGCGCTGAGGAACTGGAAGAAGACAAGCCGGTCATCGTCGTGACGGGTCAGAAAATCGTGAAATCGCTGCAAGAGGTGCAGACGTCCGCAACCGTTTTCGACGAAAAACGGATTGAGCAAGAAGCGCTGTTCGACCTTGACGATGCGCTTCTGCGCGCGCCCAACGTGGCGGTCAGTAACGTAGCCACTGGCTTCTCGCTGCGCGGCGTCGGTCAGGACGGTGTGGGTTTCGCCGGCACCGGGCGGACCTCGCAGGTTTATGTCGACGGGCTCGCTCTTAGCTTCGATGGCCAGCAGGGCGCGCAAGCGCTTTGGGATGTGGGCCAGGTCGAAATCCTGCTTGGACCGCAATCGACCATTCAGGGGCGCAACGCGCTGTCCGGTGCCATCATCATCAACACCAACGATCCGACCTATGAATGGGAAGCCGCCGCGCGTGCGCAAATCGGCACAGAAGAGACGGTGCGCCTGTCTGCAATGATCAATGGACCGATCATAGATGGCCAGCTCGCATTCCGCATTGCCTATGATTATTCCGAATATGATGGCGACGTGTTCGAAACCATCTCTGGGCTTCCTCAGGAATTCGAGGAATCGCATACCATCCGGGGCAAGCTGTTGTTTGAACCGGAATTCGCACCCGGCCTCCGACTGGAACTGACCGGCGAATACATCGACACTCAGTTTGGCGAGTTCAACACGATCTTTGCGCCGACACCGTTTGATGATCCGGCCTTTGCCGAATTCGATCCCTTTGGCGGGGAAACAATCGGCCGTGTTCGATTTGAGGAGCCTGAAACCACGAAGGCGCTGGTCAACGTGGAGTATGAGTTTTCCAATGCGGTGAAACTCGTGGCGCTGGGCACCTTCGAAGATAACTTTCGAGACCGGGAATTCGGTTTTGGCGGCGCGGGCGGCTTCACCTTCACCGACACGCCGACCGACACCAAGACCTACACTGCCGAATTGCGCACGGAACTCAATCTCGATCAGCTGACCGGCTGGATCGGGGCCTATTACTTCGAGAACGAACTGGTCACAACAAGCGAACTCGAGGTGCCGCTTGCCGGGGCCGTTCCGTTCCCCTTCTCGCCAGGCAACTCGGTTGTTTCGCAAAATACACGCCGAGAGACGGGGGTTCAGAATTACGCGATTTTCGCTGACTTCACCTACGAAGTCAGCGAGAAGTTATCGCTCAATCTGGGCGCGCGCTATGATTGGGAAGAATTCACAGATGGCGGCAATACGGGGACGGTTACCTCCAACCCGCCGGACTGCACCTTTACCCTGCCGACAGGCCCGCTGCCGTGCACCGCGCTCCTTAGCGCGGTTGATGCGCCGGGTGTCCCAGCCGATTTTGAAGCCTTCCTGCCGCGAGGCGCGATTGTATACAGCTTCACGCCTGATATCTCGCTCGGCTTTTCCGTGGCCCGCGGCTATCGTGCGGGGGGGGCTGTGCTGCAACAGGATGGGACTACAGGAACCGCCGCGATCGTTCCGTTCGACCCGGAATTCACCACCAATTACGAACTCTCGCTGCGCACGCAGTCGATTGATGGCAAATGGACAGTCAACGCGAACGCCTTCTTCACCGACTGGACCGATCAGCAGGTGACTATTCCGGGCCCGTCTGGTTTGCCAAGTGACTTCTTCACCGAAAACGCGGGCGAGTCCGAGATTTACGGCGCCGAACTCACCGTGAATTTCCGTCCGCAGGACAACCTGTCCTTCTTCGGAACGTTGGGCTTGCTGCAATCCGAATTTACAGACTTTCCGTTCGCCTTCGTACCGGGCGAGTTCGAGAACCTGGAAGGGCGCGAATTCCCCGCGGCGCCGAATGTCACCGCATCAGGCGGGTTCAATTACGAACATCAAAGCGGTTTCTACATCAGCGGTAGCGGCAGCTATACGGGAGAGACGTTCTCAGACGTGGCCAACCTCGACGCCAACCGCAACGAGGACTACTTCCTCGTTAACGCACGCGCGGGTTATCGCACCGGGCCAGTGGACGTCTATGTATTTGCCAACAACTTGTTCGACGAAGAGTTTGTCACTCGCCGAGACTTTGCCGCGGTCAACACCGGAACCGGCGGGATTGATGTGCGCCCCAACGCACGCTTCCAAATCAGCCAACCGCGCATTGCCGGGCTCGGCGTTCAAGCGCGCTTTTAAGGGAGGTCAGATATGAACGCACAAGACAAATTCGCCGCCGCCAGCCGCCTCATGCTCGTCAATTTCGGCGGGCTGATTGCGCTGTTCATCATGGGGATCGTGAAAGCGGGCGATGATCTGTCGTCTGAGATCAACATGTTCCTCGCCGTGTTGATGAGCGTGGCGGCGCTGCCAGTGATTTTCACGTCGCTGACCAGCGCCTCCTGGGCGCGATGGCTCAGCCTTGCGCTGGCGGCGCTTTTCGCGCTGCTGCACGCCTACCACATCGCCGCCGAGCACGGGCCGCAGGGTGACACACCTGAGAACATTCTGATCGTGGTGACCATGCTCTTGCCGAGTATCGCTGCGACGTGGCTGCTGTTCACAGCGAAAGGGAACTAAGTCCGGCGGACGCAAGACACGCGCGCCGTTTCGGATCATCGGCCAATCCACGAGAGGAAGCGGGCGCGCCGCGCTTGCTCCCTTTGGATTACGCGTTGAAAATTCTGCGTTTGACGCCGCCAGCGTGGGAACGTATTCTTGCGAATAGCTTTCATTATTAGAATGAAAGCTTCCTCTTACGTTCGCAGAGTTCTGTTTCATGCCCTTGGCGCAGTGGCTTAATCAGGCTGTCGAAAGCCGCCCTTACCGAGTGACCCTCGCCATTTTTGGCGGGTATGCGTTCACGGCTGGCTTTTTCGCCTTTCTCTCGGTCGTGCTGGCCCATGCCGGAGCTACTCGGGTTGAAGGCATGTGGTGGGGCGTTTTGACCAGTTTTCTGGTCTACACCGCGCTTGTCATTTGGGCCGCTGCGACGCGCCGCCCCTGGCTGACGTCCGCCATCATCCTTGGCGGCGCGGGCGCTATGATCTTCTCTTCACCCATCCTTGCGACGCATTTGGGAGCCACGGGGATCTCGTGAAAATTACCATTTCTGACGACTTTCGCGCCTCGATGAACTGGCTGCACACATGGGCCGGTGTGGCGGTTTCGTGCTTCCTTTTCATGGTGTTCTGGATGGGTTCGCTTGCGATCTACGATCGCGAGATTGACCAATGGATGAAACCGGAATTGCGTGTCGAGGCGAGCGCAGAGACCTTCTCCTACGACCGGGTCGTCGCCGATCTCAAAGCGAACGGAGCGGCCGATTCTCCGCGCATCTTTATCAGCACGCCGAGTGAGCGGGACCCGCTTGTCTTTGCCGGGTATCAGACCGAAGACGGGTTCGAGCGTGGTTATTATGACCCCGTATCGATGCAGCCGGTTGAGTTGACCGAAAGCTTCGCCGGGACATCGTTCTTCTACCCCTTCCACTACAGCCTCCATTTGCCAGCCGGGGTCGGGTATTGGATTGTCGGTTTCAGCGCGATGGCGATGCTGGTGCTGATCGTCTCAGGCATCTTCATTCACCGCAAGATCGTGCAAGACTTCTTCACTTTCCGGCCCAAAAAAGCCGCGCGCCGATCAACGCTGGATCTGCACAACATGTCGAGCTTGATGGCCCTGCCGCTGCACATTCTGTTCCCACTCACCGGCTTGATGATCTTCTTCTCAATCTATCTGCCGTGGTCATCTTCGGTTGTGTTCGACGGCGATGAAGACCGCAAATTCGAAGAAGCGTTTGCGATCGCCGCTGTTGAACCTTCCGGCGATCCGGCGCCCACCGCCTTCGCGATCGACCAACGCATCGCTGATGTGGAAGCGCGCTGGGCGGCGCGCGCGCCGGGCTCGCAGCCCAAAGCGGACAGCGTCAACATTCAGCTGGCCAATGACGCGAACGCCTATCTGACTGTGCGCGAGGTTTTTCCTTCACGCGCGGTGTCGATGAACAAGAACGTCACCTCGGTCTCGCTCGCGGATGGCGCGATCTTGAGCGATGTGGGCGATGGGCCGGCCAAATCGTCTTACGCGTGGCTGGCCGGCGCGCATTTCATCCAGTTTGACAGCTGGGCGCTACGCGCGCTCTATTTTGCCGGTGGCTTGCTCGGCGCGTTGATGATCGCCTCGGGCCTGATGTTCTGGATTCAATCGCGCATCCGCAAGGGCGCGATTGAGCCTCGCAGCGTGCGGATCGTGCGCGGCCTCTCAATCGGCTCGATCAGCGGGATCATTCTGGCGAGCGGCGCCTATCTGATCGCCAACCGATTGATCCCGGCGGGTTCGGAAGGCTTCGGAATGGGCCGCGCCAATTTTGAGGTTACGTTCTTTTACATCGTGTGGATAGGCACCTTCGTTCACGCGGGGTTTCGCGGCAAATTTGCTTGGCGCGAACAATGCCTTGTGATCGCGCCGACCGCGGTGCTGGCCGTGGCACTCAACTGGGTGACGACAGGCGACCACCCGATCGCCGCCGCTGGTCAAGGGCTGACACAGATATGGAGCATGGATCTCGTCCTTCTGGCGAGCACGGGCGTGGCGCTGTACGCCGCATCCCGGCTCAAGGTTCCGGCGCAAGACGTCGCTCTAGCGAAGAAAGAGCTGGACGATCTGTCCGCTCAGGCTTTTCCAGCCGAATGAGCCCGTTTCTCACCTTTGGCCTGCTGCTGCTCGCCTACGCGCTGAGCACGCTCGGCTGCGCGCTGCTGGCGTTCAGCCAGACGCGGCATTGGCGAGCGATTGTGGAGGATCGCAAAGCCGCCGCGCCGCGCACGACGAAGGCTGGCTGGGCTTTGGTCTTGGCGGCGTTAGTTCCTTGCGTCGCGCGCGACGGTGGGAGCTTCGCCGCGCTCTTGTGGCCGCTCGTTTTCGCCGCCAGCGCAATGAGCGTGGCGATGGTGCTTACCTACAAGCCGCGCTGGCTTCGGTCGCTGGCTTTTCTGGTCGCTCCAAAATCTCGCACCCATCAATAGCCTAGGTGCCCTCGTAACGACACGGCGCGAGGTCGTCGTGCTGGAAAGCGGGTGTGAGTATAGCGGCGAGACTTTTGGTTCGCTTAGCGCGGTCGCCAAACACATCACCGGCACCAAATGGTCTGGGCCACGCTTCTTTGGACTGAACAGCCCGCGGCTTGGAGAGCTGAAGGTTTCCCAAATTGGCTAAGTCCGAGAAGAAGCTGCACTGTGCGATTTACACCCGCAAGTCCACCGATGAGGGCTTGGATAAGGACTTCAACTGCCTCGACGCACAGCGCGAGGCTTGTGCTGCTTATGTCTCGCCGCCCTTGGCGCATGGGTAAACTACCGATCAGCGTGAGGCGCTCGGCTTCCCAAACTCCTAGAGTCCAACCAGTAGGTCACCAAATCGACCGCGGAGAACTTCACGCACTACGGGCGCGAATTAGTAGGTCACTGCGTCTCCGTTGAAACCTCATCAAAATCCGAGCTCTGCAAAGCCCCGGAGTTACGGGCACAATTCCCGCCCCAAGGGCGGAGTCTCCAAAACCGATCTTCGAAGAGAATGGGTGGTGAGTCCTGCTGGGTTCGAACCAGCGACCTACTGATTAAAAGTCAGTTGCTCTACCAACTGAGCTAAGGACCCCCATCGGGCAGCGCGAGCTACAGCTGTGCGCAGAGTTGGAGCGCTCCGATAGAAAGCGCAGCGCGCCGGGTCAAGCGTCCTTATGCAATCTCAATCGCGTCTTGAGCTGCGCCAGCGTGAGGCCTGTTACCGGGTCGCGCCATTGGCCAGCGATTTCAGTCGCGGGTCGCAGCACAAAATCGCGGCGGCGCATCTCCAAATGGGGAATGATGAGATCGGGTTCGCACCAGACACCGCCGCTCCATAGGAGGATATCGAGATCCAGCGCCCGCGCGCGCCAGCGCCGCCCCATTCTTTGCGCACGGGAGCGGCCAAAGCGCCGTTCGATATCCTGGAGGGCCGCCAAGCATTCGCGAGGGGCGTGCCTTGTCTCAACCAAGGCCGCGCCGTTAGCGTATCGCCGAAGCGAGGGGCCAATGGCGTCGCTTTCGATGACTTTAGCCACATCCCGCGCTTCTATCCCTTCGCGCTCCAGTTCCTTCAGCGCCGCAGCCAGCACCGCGCGCGGTGACCCGATGCCCGCCACCCGCATATTGGAACCCAGCGCAAGGAGGTAGGTGTGGATCAAATGTCTTCGGCGATCCGGCTGTAGAGCTGCGGGCGGCGGTCACGGAAGAACCCCATGCCTGCCCTGTGCTTCGCCGCCTGCGCCAGATCCAGCGTGGCGACAAGCACGCCTTCCTCCCCAGCCCCAAACTCCGCGACCAAATCACCCCATTCGTCGCTGATGAAGGAATGGCCGTAAAAAGCCTGCGCCGCGTCTTCCGGGCCCTCCACACCGATGCGGTTGCTGGCTACCACGGGCATGCAGTTCGATACCGCGTGGCCCACCATGGCGCGTCGCCACATACGGCTGGTGTCGAGATCGGCGTCGTAGGGTTCGGAGCCGATGGCGGTTGGATAAAGGAGAACCTCGGCGCCCTTAAGCGCCATCACCCTCGCGCATTCGGGATACCATTGGTCCCAGCAAATACCGACCCCGATCCGCACGTTCGCGCCATCGTCCGCCGGCACGTCCCACACTTTGAAACCGTCGTTACCGGGGCGAAAATAGAACTTCTCTTCGTAGCCAGGGCCATCGGGAATGTGGCTCTTGCGGTATGTCCCCATGATCGCGCCATCCGGGCCAATCATGGCGAGCGTGTTGTAATAGTGATGGCCGTCGCGCTCGAAGAAACTGGTGGGGATGGTGACCCCGAGCCGTGCAGCCAAGTCTTGCATCGCGACAACGCTGGGATGCTCGGCGGTCGGACGAGCGAGCGCGAACAGCGCCTCGTCTTCCTCACGACAAAAATACGGCCCGGAAAACAACTCCGGCGGCAGGATCAGTCGCGCGGCCTTGCTCGCCGCTTCCTCGACGAGAGCCGCGACCGCTGCGATGTTCTCGTCCTCGCTCGGACGGTTGAGAGAAAGCTGAAGGGCGGCAACCGTGATCTGTGTCATGGTGCCGCCCGTTAGCGTTACGCTGGCCTCTTGAACAGACCGGCGGGGATCAGGCCGGCTTTTTGAAAAGCAAGGTCATGCGATCGCTTTCGCCTATTGCGGCGTACTTTTCGCGATCGGCGTCGCCTTCGGCAAAGCTGGGCGGCAGCGTCCACACGCCCGATTCATAGTCGGCGGTGTCGTTGGTGTTGGCGTTGATTTCGCTGGTTTCGACGAGTTCAAAGCCTTTTCCCTCAAAGAAGGCGATCATCTCATCCTGCTTGAGATACCCCCGATTACCATCGACATAATCGTCCGGCGCGTCGGCCTTGGCGCGGTGCTGAACCACGCCGAGCAGTCCCCCAGGCTTGAGGGCTGCGTAGAGACCCTCAGTCTCGGCGTCGGCCACCTCCCAGCGCTTAAGATTGTGCATCATGCGCATGATCAGAACTCGGTCGACTGTGCCGGCCATGTCTTCGGGGATGGCGCTGGTGAAATAGTAGGGGAGCTTTTCGGCCGCGATGCCGGTGCCTTCAGACTGGCGGTCGGAGAACGTTTCCGCGCCCGCTTTTACGCGCTCGACGAATTCTTCACCCAGCGAAGCCGCGGCTTCGGGGCCGAAGCCCACGCCAACATATTGCCCTTCTTCCGCCACGTAAGGCGCGAGAATGCGCGTGTACCAGCCGCCGCCCGGCGCGTATTCGATCACCGTGTGGTTCGGCTCGACCTGAAAGAAAGCCAGCGTTTCTGCGGGGTGGCGATATGCGTCACGCGCGGTGTCCTCAACGCGGATATCCGCCGCCAGCACTTCAGCGAGCTTAGCGTTTTCAGTGGTGGCTTCAGCCGTGGTTTCCTCGGCTTCGGTCGAAGCGCCATCGGCGCAGGCGGACAGAGCCAGAGCGCTGGCCAAAATCAAAACAGAGTGTTTCATGATCGTCTCTCCTCTTGGGATACCGCTCAAACGGCCTTCTTGAACAACAAAGTCATGCGCGTGCTTTCGCCAATGGC
>JBCCKJ010000017.1:0-16076 GCA_039027455.1 Pseudomonadota bacterium
CAATCGTTGAAGATCGCCAGCGCAAGGAACACTACGGCACGGCGGCTACGTGGTTCGCTATCGGGTGATCTCGACGCGATCTGCCTAAAGGCCCTTAGCCTTGATCGCGAAGCTCGATACGGAGGTGCGCTAGAGCTTGGCCTTGATATTCAGCGGGTCATCGACGGTAAGCCGGTGAGCGCGCGCGACTGGACACCGATTTACCGAGCTAGAAAATTCCTGCGGCGGAACTGGGTGCCAGTTTCTCTGACCACAGGCGTTGTCGCCGTGCTTCTTGGCGCAGTCATTAGCGTCAATGCGGCGCTTCAAGAATCGATCGCTTCCGAGGCAAAGGCAACGCAAGTGGCGCTCTTCCTTGAGGACTTGCTCAAGCTCAATGACCCCTACGATGCGCGTCGACGAGCACCGGGCGGCACCGGGCGGGTGTTGATCAATGAATTGATGCTTGAAGGCGCGTCGAGAGCTGAAACGCAGCTGGAGGACCAACCCGAAGTTCAGGCGAGCGTTTTGCACACAATCGGTAACGTTCTGCGGGCTTTTCCAGATCCAGACGAACCCGTCCCCGTGCTTGAACGCGCGGTAGAACTGCGACTGAAGGAGTTGGGCGAACCGCATCCCGACACCCACGCTAGTCAACGCCAATTGGGTTTAGCGTATGAACGCCAAGGCCGTTACGAGGAAGCCGAAGCGCAACTGGCCGCGAGCTACACGGGATTTCTAGAAACGTTCGGGCCCGACGCGTTTGAAACGGTTGAAGCTCAAGTGGACCTGGCGAAAATCCGTTTCACCCAAGGCGAGAAAGACCCCCAATCCACCGCCGATCTCAAGGCGGCGCTGGCCGCCGCCGAGAAAACAGATATCGGCATTCTGATCCTGGCGGACCTCCACAACACTCTCGGATGGGACGCGCATTACAAGGATCAGCCCGAAGAAGCGGTCGCATACTTGTCGCGCGCGTTGGAGCTCTATGAAGGCTACTTCCCTGAGGTCCACGCATCCACGGCGCTGATGCGTCACAACTTGGCTACCGTCTCAATCCCGGCGGGCCGGATTTATGAAGCTGAAAAGCTCGCCCTGAGCGCGATCGACATCCTGAGCCAGACGACCGAACCGCAGTATTGGCGCAACGCAAACGCCCGCGGGCTTCTTGGCACCATCCGAATGAAACAGGGCCGTTACGCTGAGGCGGAGAAATTGATGTTAGACGGCCTTGAGGGCATTATAGCGGGTACCGGGCCTGACACAGTTTACGCCCAAGCCATGCGGAAAGAACTCGTAACGCTCTACGAGATCCAGGGGCGCGATGAAGAAGCGGAAAAGCTACGTGGACAAGGGATCCGCTAGCGAAAAGCCGAGCGTCCGCTTTCCTACTCAATTTCGGGCGTTGAGGGACCGCTCGACCTGGGCCGTGAGCGGAATGTCCGATTAGGTTGGAGCATTGGCAAAAGGCGACGCTAAGCTCGCTATCCAGGTGCAGACATACTCAATGCTGAGAACAAAAGTCCGGTCCGAGAATCGAGACCGGACTTGGCTCGGCAGAAACGCGCGTATTAGTCTATTTCCTGCACATCCATCACAAGCTTGCCCCAGTTACGCTGGTTCTCAATGTCGTGTTCCAGGCCTTGCTCATCCGCGATGCGGAAACGCTTGAGCGCGGGGGTTTTGCTGGTCGCTTGGTAGAGCCAATACGCCTCGGCCTTAAGCGCTTCATCGATCGGTTTGTCGATGGATTCGTAGACCATCTGCTTGCACGCGTTGATCGATTCCGCCGGGAACTGCGCGATACGTTTCGCCAGATTGTCGACATATTCACCTATCTCATCGGGTTCGAGCACCTTGTTGACCGTGCCCAAACGCTCGGCCTCATCGGCGTCGTAGTCTTGCGCGCTGAGGATGATCTCCAACGCTTTACCAAGACCCGTTTGGCGCGCCATTCGTGAAGCGCCACCGCCGCAGGGAAGAATGCCCATGCCGACTTCCATCTGCATGAATTTGAACTTTCCGCGGGCCGCAAAGCGCATGTCGAGTGCCAGCGCCAGCTCGTGCCCGCCACCGCGCGCAAAGCCTTCCAGCTTGGCGATAGTCGCCTGCGGGACCTTGCTGATCCGCTCGCACACGGTTTGCAGATCGAGCAGCTGCGCTTCGTCGCGCGATACAGCCTCATCGGACATGTCCTTCAACAGCTCGGTGTCGTAGTGGCAGACCCAGATTTCCGGATTGGCCGATTGAAAGATGACAACCTTCGTCTCGCGGTCGCGTTCGAGCCGCATCGCGAGAGAGTTAAGGTCGGCCAGCATTTCCTGGCCTTGAACATTGACGGTGCCAAAATCGAACGTGACGGTCATGACGCCGGCGTCTTGATTGACGGAGAACGTTGTGAAGCCTTCGTATTTCATGGGGTGTTCCTTTCAGTCGTTTGCGTGGGTGGTGGGCAAAGAGGAGCCGCTGCCAGAAGCGAGGTCTGGCGAGGGCACGGCTTGTCAGAGACAGTGAGCGTTAGGAGAGAAAATCCTCGATCGCTTGGGCGAAAGCCGCATTCTTGGCGGGGTTCAACGCGTCAGGATGCGGACTGGAAAAGGCCTTGCGATCGTTGTCATAATAGCAGCCTGAAGCGCCTGAAAACTCATCGCTAAGCGCGGCGCGGGTCAAAATGTCTGCGCCGATGCCAAGGTCATTCCCAGCACGGCCATAGGCCTCTTTGACCATCTTGCTGCCCAGAAACGACGCGGGGTTTACGGCGATCATAGCAGGGCCTGCGTCGCCAAGCTGCTCAGCCAGCGCGAACGTCCACATCGTGATCGCCAGCTTGCTTTGCGCGTAAGCGTCGCTGTCTGAGAATGGACGTTTGGCGACAAAATTGGCGAAGTGCACTGGCGCCTGAGCGGCCGAAGACAGGTTCACCACACGTGATCCGCGACCCAAAATTGGGAGGAGCGATTTCGTCAGAAGGTAAGGCGCAACGGTGTTCACGATGAACCGCGCATCGTATCCATCTTCGGTCAAAGGCTGCGCCAGTTTGAAAACGCCAGCGTTGTTGATCAGCGCGTCCAGCGCGCCGCAATCAGCCTTGATCGCTTCAGCCAGCGCTTTGACATCCGAAAGCACTGACAGGTCCGCGCGGTGTGTTTTCACCGCGCCAGCTCCGGGAACAGCGGCGATAGCTTGTGCGGTTGCGGCGAGCTTTTCGGCGCTGCGCCCGTGAAGCAAGAGCGTGTGCCCTTGCGCGGCGATCAGCTTGGCGGTTTCAAATCCGATGCCGTCAGTGGCCCCGGTGATAGCGATAGTCTTCATCATATCGTCTGCCTCTCGATTTGAGGGGAGGATCACTAGAACGGCGCGGAGCCGTCTGAGGGTATGGCTGGTACGCTCCAGCGTTTGTCGGCCGGCACAGGCTCACCGCCAAACCCGTGTTGATAGGGAATTTGGCCATGCTCACCGTAAAGCCAGAGCACGAGGTTATGGCGTTCGCCTTTCTTGATCGGCTTGGAGGCGTGCATCGCGCTGCCGTGGTGGATCAGCGCCACGCCCGGTTCAAAGGTTAGATCCGCGACCTTCTTCGCTATGGGATCCATAAACCGTACAGCGGAGCCCTCATATTCTTCGCCTGGAAGATTAAGGTTGATGTTGAGAGTGACGCTGGAAGCGTCGGTGTGGGCGCGTAGGTCTCTATCGCCGCCCGCATGCCACTGGATCGAAAAGCCGAAAGTCTGGCTGTCATATCCATAGACATCAGGGAACAAGAGCCGAGCGATGGGCCGCATAAAGTGATCCATCAGATCCCGGTAGAACGCCTGGAATGTCGGCGCGGCGAGATAACCCTCCGAACGCGGGTCGAGCATGCCGCCGCCGCGATTGAGCACGATGCCATAGGGCGGGCGGAGCGGAATGCCTGCGTCAGCGACCCGCTCCATGTAATCCCTCAGCGTTGCGAGCTTTTCGGGATCGAAGAATTGGGCTTTGTAGACGTCGGGAAACACTTCTTCGAACAGGTCTGACACCGCGCCTTCTTTCGAGGGATCATCCCACGCGGTTTCGACGGCTTTCAAAAGCTGTGCCGAATAGAGCGAGCGATCAAGGACGATGCCATCATGCCCGTTGGCGTTCTCCCAATCCTTCCAGGCCTCTTCGAAGACCTTTTGGTTGGTGTTCCAGAAATGGTGGACGCTGGGCGCACGCCGCAGCACGTCTTCGCGGCTTGGGCGAAGAACACTGCGCGCTTCTTCCAGAATGGCTGTCGACATGGGGATGGCCTTTCGTTTCTCAGGAGTAGCGAACGAGAGTGCGGCTCTCGACGCTCTTGCGGGGGATGGTGGCGGTTGCGTCGCTTGGCAGATCGAGCGCGCTGTGCGCCAGATGCGGGCGGCCGCGATTGTCGTAGATGTTGAACACCGCAATCTCGTCCGGCGTCATGTTGGATTGGTAGAACCACTCGTGGTCGTCATTGGACGCAACGCCCAGGATCTGACCAAAGCGGTCGGGGTAGACGAGGCCGATATCCATCCAGTCATCGGCCCTTACTGAAGATGGACGGATGAAGCCGAGCGGCGACGTGGTAATTGGTCGCTCAACCGGGCGCCACACATTGACGAAGCCGTAGCCGGCGCGGTCAAACTCGACCGCACGGGCCTCACCCACAAGATCGATCAGCCGCTCTTCTGCTCCAACTTGGCTGTAGTCATTGTGGACATTGCGCGCTGGGCGCCGGGGGGCATCAGGATTGTCAATCCGAACGGTGTGATCAAAGACGATAACTTCTTTGGCGCCGATCTGCGCTATGAGCAGGTCTTCCAACTCACGGTCGTAGATGGCGCGCCACGCGCTGTCGGTTTCAAAGTCGCTCACCGCCGACGGGTGCGTAAGAAATGCGATCCCGTCCTTTGCGAAGGTTGGCTGAAAGCTGCTTCCACGCACGTCCGAGACTTGAATTCCGGTCGCTACCAGTTCCGGCGACACAAGGTTTCCAACGATGTCATCGACATCGAACTCAAAGGCCTGAGGGACCGATTTCTTTACGTGGTAATTCACGCTTGCATCGATGCGCATGGCGCTTCTCCAACTGCTGACGGCTTCCTGCGCCGTCTTCGTTTGGGGAGATATATTACCTCGACATATGGAGAAAAATGGGCATCAAGATGAATTAGAATATCGATATTGGATATAATCAATGGACATCGATGGCCTACGCCTTTTCATTCGGGCAGCCGAAAAGCTGAACATCAGCGCTGCTGGGCGCGATCTCGGGCTAGCGCCAGCGGTCGCCAGCGCGCGCTTGGCCAAGCTTGAACGAGAGGTCGGCGCAGAGTTGCTCCATCGTTCAACCCGCAAGGTCTCGATATCGGTTGAAGGGGAGGAGTTTCTGCCCTTCGCGCGCGAGATCTTGGCGCAACGCGATGCGGCCATGGCCGCTCTGGGTCAGGGGAAACCGCAAGCTTCCGGCACTATCCGATTTGCCGCATCAAGCAGTTTCGCCCAGCTCTACATCGCGCCGATTTTGCCGGAATTCCTCGAGCGCTTCCCGGAGATTAGTCTGGACCTGCGTTTGTCGGATGCGCCGTTCGATCTGCTTGAGGGGAGCTTCGATTTGGCTCTGCGCAACAGCGCTTTGGATGACAGCAGCCTGAAGGCTAGGCGTCTCGCCGACGCATCGGACGTTTTGTGCGCCTCGCCGTCCTATCTTGAACGGCGCGGCGAGCCAACCACGCCCGATCAGCTCAAGACCCACGATCTCATCGCCTTTCGCCAGATGGACGACCGCATTGATCTTGAACGCGGTGTCGAACGGGAGACCGTGGCCTTCAACACTCAAACCACCCGGATCGAGGTCGACGACGGCGCTAGCCAGCGCTTGGCGACGCAGGCTGGTCTGGGCATTTCCCTCAACGCGCGCTGGAATGTCGCTCGCGAACTGAGGGAGGGAAGTCTCATCGAGGTGCTGCCCGACTGGCGAGTGGTCAGCGATCGCGCGCTTTGGCTTGTCTATCCAAAATCAAATGTGCTGACCGCCAAGGTGCGCGTGCTGATCGACTTTCTGGTCGAGAAAATCGGTCGTACGCCACCTTGGCAGTCTATCGCGCCGCCCCAGGGCTGATCACGCTATGTCGATCACCACCTTGCCGGTCGCTTGTCCGCTGGTCAGCCGGTCATAGGCCGCGCCCACTTGTTCCAGACCAAAGCGCGACGCATCCAACAGCGCCTTCACCTTGCTCGCATCCACGAGCTTGGCAATCTCAGCAAGGATTTCGCCATGTGCAGCACGTTTGAAGTCGTGCAGCATTGGAATCAGCATGAAGACGACATGGATCGACAGGCCTTTGAAGTGGGCCGGCGTCAGATCAAGCTCGAGCATCGACACAGTTGTGACGACATGCCCATTGAGCGCGGCGGCTTCGAAGGAATTGTTCATGTTCGCCCCGCCAACTGAATCGTAGACGACATCAAATCCAGCGCCGCCGGTATGCGTCTCAACGTAGTCCGCGACCGTCTCATTCATGTAGTCGATTGGGGTCGCTCCAAAACCCTTGATGATTTCAAGCGGAGCGTCGCCGGTGGCGGTCGAGTAAACCTGCGCGCCAAAGGCTTGCGCAATTTGCAGTGCGACGTGGCCAACCCCGCCAGTGCCTCCATGGACAAGAACCTTCTGCCCCTTGGTCACACCGGCGCGGGTCAGACCCTCATAGGCGGTGATCCCGACAAGCGGCAGGGCAGCTGCTTCGCGCATCGAAAGGCTTTTGGGCTTATGCGCGATCAGACGCGCGTCGGCTTCCATGAACTCCGCCAACGCACCAGGCAAATCGCCAAGACCGCCCGCGCATCCATACACTTCATCGCCCGGCCCAAAGCCTTCAACGCCTTCGCCTACCGCTTCGATCGTGCCGGCAAAGTCCATGCCCAGAAGCGCTGGAAGCTTTGGCGAAATCGGAGCCAGATCGGCACCCATCGTGCGGATCATCGTATCGACCGTGTTGACGCTGCTCGCGGCAACGCGGACGAGGACGGCGCCGGGTTTCGCAATCGGTTTAGGCAGTTCAGCCGGCGAGAAGCTTGCGCTCTCTCCATAGTCATTGAGGATCATGGACTTCACGAAAAGATCTCCTGCGTTTGGATTTCCCGCGCAGTGTAATGATCCTTCAGATGCAAAGAATGCCCTGATTATCTGAATCAGAATTCTGTTTTGGAAGATAATGTGACCCGATATCGCCGCACAGCTTTGACCGTTTCCAGACTGCCTGGCTCCGGCTAGGATTGCTCAAGAAGCGGTAAGTCAGCTTCCGACTTAAGTGTTTTAGCTTTGGATCTTGGGCTGTTAGAATAAGGCTACTGATTGCCACGAGTAATGGCCAAGTCGGCCTGACAACTTTTTGCCTCTTTCCCTTCGAGCTCTCGTAGAAAAGAAGGGATAACTGTTTTGCGAGCCAGTTTATGATGCGTCGCAGGACCAAATTCCTTGGAATAGGAATTGAGGACCAGAAGGATAGTTGTGCAATGCTCCGGTAGGCTTTGGGCAAGGGCGGTGTAACCGAAATTGGTGCTTCCGCCCATTTGGCGTACCTTCGTCCCTTCGATGCGTCTGCTTGCCCAACTGCCGAGAGACCATTGGCCCATCTCCGCCTCCACCAGCAAGTCGCCTTTGAGCGCTGAGACCCGCGGGTCATGGTGGATCGCTGTCATCCAGGTCTGAAGATCAGCGAGAGTGGAAACCATCCCGCCTGCACCGATTAGCGCCCATGTGAGAGGTCTTTCAAAGGTGGTTTGTCCACTCGCTTCTCCGCCATAGCCTTTGGCGATCCGGCCTATGTCGATCTTCTTGTCTTCATAAAAGCCCGTGTCCTCCAGTTTTAGAGGCTTCAGCAGATGCTCCTCGATATAGCTCTGGAAGGGCTGCCCCGACGTTCTTTCAACAATGATCGCCAACAAGGTGTAGGCGGCGTTGGAGTATTCAGTCTTCTCACCAGGCTTGGCGACTAAAGGCATGTTGAGAATTAGTCGTTCAGCCTCGGCCCGCGTCATTGGATCAAAGTCGGTTTCGTTATGAAAGTTGTCCATGCCGCCCTTGTGCGTCAGCAGTTGGCGAATGGTGATGGAGGCAGTTGGTTTAGCAAGCGCCGAGAAATGCTTTTTCAAAGGATCGTCGATAGAAAGCTGTTGGCTTTCATGGAGCTTCAGAACAGCGGCCGCGGTGAACGTCTTTGCAATCGAACCGATGTCAGAGATGGTGCGCATATCATTAGCGCGTGCTGAGCCCCGGTCGGCGTAACCGAATGCCTTATTGTAGATGAACTCATCGTTTTGAATGACTGCGATAGTGCCGGAGAAAACATCGTCATCATAAAGACGTTGTAGTTTCTGGTCCAGAGTTAGGTCAGCGTAGACCGGATCGGAATCTTGTTCTTGAGAACGAGCTTCGCCCTCGCAGGCCGACGTGAAGATCAATACCCAAGCCAATACCGCCGCAATTCGCATTTTTCCTCCCGAGCTTTTCCTGAGTGAGTTCTTCGCCCACTAGCGCTCCGATGAAGGTTCACCTTTGAGCAGCGAGCTAGGGGAGCGCGCGTGAGGAAGATCGCTTTGCAACGAAAGTCAGTCTTCGACTAAGCGCATTGAGCTACCGATTAGCAGCAATTGCCTTGAGAGTGCTCACGGGCGCGACAGCCTCAGGCAGTGTGCAGGCCCGGGTTCCCAAGCGCATATGGGAGTGAGGAAGCGTACTCTTCAGATGACTAGAGGCGCACTTTCATCGGTGCGCTTTCGCCCTGATCCTAGCGCAAAGGTTCGAACGAAACTGGGTCCTGTTAGACTATCTGCTCATCACCGGTCTCGTTTGGAAAGCTGACAATCCGCTCCCGACCCAAACTCAGACACCTAAAACTCCAGACCCCAAGCTTGATAGGTTTGCTTCAGCTCGGGGCGCATTGCCAAAGCTAAGTCCACATCACTTTGCCCCGTTCTGTCGCCTTTTGCTAAACGAATGATACCGCGCAACAGCCGCGCTTCTGTCAGACTTGGCTCTGCCAGTAAGGCTGCATCGATATCTGTCATAGCGGCATCAAGATCGCCCGATCGCAGGTGTGCCAAGGCCCGGCTGTCCAATGCAGCAGCGGAGTAATCACTGTTTTCCACGGCATCAACACAGCTCTCCAAAACCGTGTCATCGACACGGTCCCATATCGAAGAGTACCAGCAGTATTGATTCAGAAGTCTGCCATCACCTGGCCTTGTAGCGAGCCGGTCTTTGATCAGCTGTTGGCCTTCATTGATTTGCCCGGCCCACCCCATCGCAAAGGCCATGACCGTATCCTCTGCCACTGGATCATTGGCTAATCCGCGAAAGTCCTCCGCCAGCGACAAGGCGTCCTCGCTACGGTCTAGCAGAGCGAGCAATTCAATCTGCACCTCATAAGTTGACCCGTCTGGCTGAAGGTCCTCGGCTAACTCGTAATCCGAAAGTGCGCCTTGCAGGTCGCCCTGCTGACGTCGCAAAGACGCTCTGAATACATAAAGATCGCGCGAAGCCTCGATAGCCATCGCCGCCTCTACGTCCTCAAGCGCGCCACCATAGTTGTAGGTCCCCGCGCGAAAGCGTGCCCGATTGACCAACTGTTGGGCATCGTCGGATTTGGCATCGGCGATAACTTTGGCATAGGCGTCGCCAAGAGGCTCCAAGAGCTTCCGATCGTCCCCAAAATATTGCCACGCACGCCGAGCATTCTCCGGTGATTTCACGACAGGTAGCGCACGATCGAAGCGGTTCAGCTCGCGTTTCGCGGTCGAGATATCAGCCGCGGGAAGTTCGTTCGTTAGGCTGCGCAGACTCTGTGTCAAACTCACGCGATTGCCAGTGTGTTCTAGAGCGGAGGCAAGTTCGACGCTGCCAATAACCTCACTGAGTTGCTCGGTGCCATCAATCTCAAATTGGCCGTCTTCAACCGGGAGGAGAAGTTCAAAACTGCTTGTGTAATAGATAGGGCCGTTGAGGCGAAGCGGGATATCTCTCCATGCCGCGCGGGCGCGATCCGCCGTAAATCCCACATTCTTAGCCGCCTGAGCGGGTGCTTCGAACCTATAGATCTGCCTATCACGCGTCCAACGTGTCGCCTGAATCCCCCGGCCCGACAAGATCGCGACGCCAGCGTCTTCATCATAGGTAAGGTCAGTGTCGACGAAGAGCGTTTCACCAAGAAAGGTGGCCAAAGTGGTTTCTACCGTATCCTCAATGGTCTCGAGGTCCGATTGTTCGGCAACAGAACCCCACGCGCCGCCAAGCACCCCGCGATAGCTTGCCTTGATGTTGACAAGCGCTGGTAGATGAATGCCAGCGCTTTGATCCATCGTAATTTGAACTTCGGTACCGGGACTTGTCTGAGGCCGCTCATCCAGCGCAATCAAGTCAGCGCCTTCGTTCCGAAGGGGCAAGGCATAATGAAAGCGAGGGACAACATCGAGTGTGTCAGCGCGGGTGCCCACGATCGTTCCATCGAGCCAATACACGGTGCCATCGATATCGGCGCGAACGATCATATGATCAAAGTTACCGGGCATCGGTGCGAGCATAGGAAGAGTATCCCCACCGTTGGACCTCACAAGAACGATCTCTGCAGCGACGCCGAGCCTATCAAGCATCGCCAGCAGCAAGACCGACTTGGCTTTGCAATCGCCGAACCGTTTCTCCCACGTCTCTTTGGGCGATTGCGGCAAGTAATTGCCTCCGTTCAGCCCGTTAAGCAGATAACTGACCCGGTCTTGAACAAGCCGTAAAGCCATGGTCGCTCGCTCGCGCTTGTCGCTGGTTGCCTCGGAAATCTGAGTGATCTGTTCCTCGAGGTCACCGCCAGCCGTGATCGCTCCTTTGATGGAATAGAGCGGCGCCATACGGCTGGATACGGCCCGCCAGTCGGGATAGGTCGACACCTGCATCAACTCGCCTGCAAGATACCGCATAGGTGCATCTTCTGGTTTGTCCGCTGGCTTTGCGACCGGCACATCGACCGACCATATCACGCTGTCATCGCGCTCTTGCGGCTCCGCGACGTCCGCATCGCCCAACCGCACTCGTGAAACGGGCAAATCTTTCGGCCAGGAAATCGCGATCCGGCCTTTACCTATCGGCGCCGGTTCCACTGGAAGGCCCGATTGCCACTGCACTTCGTTGGAAAGCGCCTGATCGCGAAGAGTGGTTGAATAAGCGAGACGCAAAGTGTCTCCGATCTGCGCGCCGGAGACTGGCATTGTTGCGGTGAGTGCGCCGTCGAGCATGCGGTTTTCGAGCTGTTGCTCTCGGCGCAGCACCTCGAACTTCTCAGTTCCGGAGAGAAGATTGATGACCTCATCTCCGCGCAGCAGTTCCGCGCGGTGGATCGTCAGGTCGCCCTTATCCGGCAGCCAACCTGCCGAAAGCGTACCGAATTGCGTCAAGGCCTGCGGCGTATCCAGAGCCAAAGCTGTTTCAACATAGGTGATCAGCTGACCATCTTCGATCCGCGCCTGCTGGTCGAACAACACGACTGGGGAGGATGAGGTATTCGCTGACTTGTCGATCTCCGCCTGCTCAACCCACTCCGGCACAGCATCATACAGTATCGTGTCGCCAGCAAGAGCCGATGGCGCGAGAAAAGAAGAGGCGGCCAGAAGTGGTATTGCAAAGCGCATATTTGTGATTGCCCTAGAATTAAAATTCGTGCCGTACTTTAGGGTAACTAACGCGCGAAGAAAGCCGGAAAATCAAGGAAGTGCGGCTTTGGAATAGTTGGGAGCGGTCAGGCCGTTTCGATGTCAGCGCTCATTACGACCGAGCCAAGCCGGTCGCGATGCAGGAAGGGGCTTTGCTGATGCACCGAGCTGCCCGCGCAGGTCGTTGCTGGATCATCGCCATGCGATAAGCCATGGATCGCCTTTGCAATGAATCGAAGCGGTTTTGGACGGCTGGCTAGGCGAGGCATCGCCTAAATTGGTCATGAAAGCTTACTAGCACGAATGTCCGCTTCCCGCCCCCTCGCAGCCATTCATCGTGTTCGACAGCTTTCAGTATGCGCTCGTTTCCTACGCCGCGCGCGGCGGCTATAGGGCGCGGTATGAGTGTCGTGTTCACGCCCCTATGTCGCCTGAGCTTTGCCTGCATCTGGCCGCTCGCGGGCGAGGTTCCGATTTTTCCCTTTGGACCGTGTAACATGTGGTCCATGTCTCATCTAAGCTATTGTAAACGCTAGGAACGCCTGTTGGAGCTCGATATCGACATCGAAGACTGGCCCGCAGGCGAGTGGAAAGCGTTGGCTGAACGGTCCAGCGCGGCCATCGGCAAGGTTGCGCCTGAACTGACCAACGCGCGGCTGAGCGTCAGTCTTCTGTTCACGTCCGACGTGCATGTCCAAGACCTCAACCGCGAGTGGCGTGAGCGCGACAAGCCGACCAATGTTCTCAGCTTTCCCATGCTGGAGCGTCAGGGCTTGCTCGATCTTGCACAAGAGGGGCCGCCCGAAATGCTCGGCGATATTGCTTTGGCCTATGAGACCTGTGCGCGAGAGGCGGATGAGAAGGGCGTCGCGCTGGATCACCACGCAGCCCATCTCATCATCCATGGTCTCCTGCACCTGGCCGGGTACGATCACGTCCATTGCGACGAGGACGCTGAGGCGATGGAGGCGCTCGAAATCGCAGCCCTTGCAAAAATGGGGATTCCCGACCCATATGGTCCATATGGTGATCGACACTAATCGGAGGAAACCCGTAAGGGCCCAAGAAACCTAGATGCCCGATTCTCAAAGTCCCGCGGGAGACGCGGAGAGTAGCAAGGGACTGGTGTCCCTTTTCAAGAAAATGATCGGAGCCGGTGACGGTGATCGCTCGTTGCGCGCGCAGCTTGAGGAAGCGATCGACGAGCACGAAGGCGAGAATGGTGATGAGCCGCCTGATGAGAGCGGCAGCGCCAATGGCGACCTGTCCCCGGTTGAGCGGCAAATGCTGCGTAACCTTCTGCACTTTTCCGAGCATGACGCCGACGATGTAGCGGTCCCCCGCGGTGAGATCATTGCGGTCGATGCGGCGATTGGCTGGGACGAGTTGGTTGCGACGTTCTCGGAACACGGTCATTCGCGCATGCCCGTCTATCGCGAGACGCTCGATTCCGTCATCGGCATGATCCACATTAAGGACGTGTTCTCCTACCTCGCCGACGGCAAGAGCCCGCCGAGCGATTGGACCACGCTGATGCGGCAGCCGCTCTATGTACCCCAGGTGCGTGGTGCGCTGGATGTGCTAGCCGACATGCGCGCGCGAAGAGTGCATCTGGCTATTGTGCTTGACGAGTTCTCGGGCACCGATGGGATCATCACAATCGAAGACCTTGTCGAAGAGATCGTTGGCGAGATCGAGGATGAGCACGACGAAACGCCCGAAGCTCTGATCGTTCCGATTGGCGAAGGGATGTGGGACTGCGACGCGCGCGCCGAATTGGACGACGTGGCGCAAGAGGTCGATCCACGCCTCGCGGAAGTGGAGGAGGCGGTCGATACGCTGGGTGGGCTCGCTTTCGTTCTGGCCGAAGCGGTGCCCGAAGTCGGCGCGGTGGTGGAACATCCGAGCGGTTGGCGGATTGAAGTAACAGCGGGCAACGAAACTCACGTCAAACGCCTGCGGCTTCACCGGCCAGACCCAGAGCTAGTTGCGAGCGACATGCAATAATCGCATCAAGTCGCAATTTTCTCTGCAACTAATTCGATTTTTTGCATCCAAATCGCTTGGCATGCGTATCTCTTGTGAAGATAGGAGAGCTCATGCCATCACGCCGTCTGCCACCGCTCCGCGCGCTCGAAGCGTTTATGCGCACAGTCCGCTTGGGCTCGGCGCGCGCGGCCGCGGAAGAAATAGGGCTTAGCCCATCCGCGCTGTCGCGCCGTATCACCAACCTAGAAGAATTCGTGGGCAAGAAGCTGTTTACGCGCGCGCGCCAATCGATGCAGCTGACCGATGAAGGGCAGGCCTTTTACGAGGCGGTGAACCCGCATTTGGAATCGCTCGCCCGCGCTGTGGAGAGCCAATCCGACAACGTCTCGCTTCTTCGTCTGCGCCTGGGGGTTCTGCCGATGTTTGGCAGCCAACGGCTTTTCCCGCGTTTGGGCGAACTGCGCAAACGTCATCCGCTGCTTCACATCGACATCGACACCGCGCCTCATTTAGAGGATCGAGTCGGAGACACTCTGGACGCTGCGATCATCTTGTCGCGCGGCCCGGACACCAATCTGCACGCGGTGCGGCTGGATCACAATCTGGTGCACGCTCTGTGCTCGAAAGAGATTGCGCAGACGGTTGGCATGGATTTGAACGAAGAACGTCTGGCGAAGCAGACCTTTCTGATCCACAACGAGTTGCCCGAGAGCTTTCGTGCGTGGAAACAGGCCTACCGCCTCGAAGATCTGGAGCCGGCGGCGATCGATCATTACGATTCCGGCCAACTCATGCTGGAGGCCGCCGCGCAAGGATTGGGCATTGCGATCATGCACGATGACCATTTGCGGCGCGCGGCTGACAACCGCTTGACCAATCTCGGTTCGCTTACGGTCGAAAGCCCCTACAGCTATTGGTTCGTGTGCAAGCCGACCTCGCTTGAGATGCGTCCAGTGCGGCTATTCCACGATTGGTTGGTGCGCGCCGAGCTCTGATCGCGCGTCCTCTGGCTTACGAAGTTACTGCGCGTCGACGGGCACGCGCTCTTCCGGAGCTTCATACCGAACCGGCGGCACCGAGTGGCTGAAGTCACGCAAGGGCTTTCCCAGCGTTTCGCACAGCGCCTCTTCGATCCTGCGGCGCGCTTCGGCGCTGATAGCTTTGCGTCCGCGGAAGTCCTCGGGACTGAACGGTTCCAAAAAGGTCACGTTCAAACGGAACGTTCCACTGCGTGAGAGCAGTCGCTTGGCGTTGTTGAGACCGCCTTCCTCGCCAATCCAGCCGATCCATTCTGCCACGGCTCCGTAGTCCAGCAAGACCGGCTGAACCATCACGCCAGGGGGAGGCGGTTCTAAGACCGAAAGCATGCTCGTCTTGAAGGGAAGAAGTGATTGTCCGTCCGTAGTTGTCCCTTCGGGAAAAACCGTGACGGACCAGTTGTCAGCCAGCGCTTCCTTGAGCGCGTTGATTTGTTCCGCGACGCCCATGCGATGCTCGCGTTTGACGAAAACGGTGCGATTGAGCGATGCCAGCCAGCCCACAACGGGCGCGTGTTGAAGCTCGGCCTTGGCCACGAAGGCCGTTCCGCTGGCTCCTGCTAAGGCCAATATGTCGATCCATGAGACGTGGTTCGCAACGTAAAACACATCGCGCTTCAGATGCGTGCCTTTAACGCTGACGCGGGCGCCGCAAATCCGCGCCGCGCCGCGCAAGAACCACATCGGAAACGGCGAGCCGTAAGCGAAAATGCGGTAGATATAGTGCAGCGGCAAGCACGCGGCGAGCAAACATGCGAGACCGACAATTCGCCAAACTATTCGCATCCAACCAATCGCGGAGACAGGCGTATCCTCGCCACGCGCGGCGGCGAGCCGATCGTCCCAGGTTTGTGAGTTGGCGCTATCCATGACTACTCCCACTTAGAACCGATGGCGGTGCGGTTACGTGGCTCACTCTTCGCGAGACTTGCGCACACCGTACAATTCCATGCGGTGATCGACGAGGCGATAGCCTAGCTTGTCCGCGATTTGGCGTTGGAGAGATTCGACTTCGGGATCAACGAACTCCACGACCTTGCCCGTCTCCACGTCGATAAGGTGATCGTGGTGCGCTTCGGGGACAGGCTCGTAACGCGAGCGTCCATCTCCGAAATCATGACGGTCCAGAATGCCCGCCTCTTCGAATAGGCGGACGGTGCGATAGACCGTTGCGATCGAAATCTTGGGATCGATCGCCGACGCACGGCTGTGAAGCAATTCGACATCGGGGTGGTCATCGCTATCGGATAGAACTTTGGCGATCACACGCCGCTGTTCGGTGATGCGAAGCCCTTTTTCCGCGCACAATTGTTCAAGATCGATTTTCTGGGTCAAAGAGAGTTCCTTGTGCCATTTAGTGCGCACAAGACGTCATCAGTCGTCAAC
>JBCCKJ010000018.1:0-15909 GCA_039027455.1 Pseudomonadota bacterium
AACGCGCTCGCCGCAATCGCGGCGGCCAGCGCCGCGGGGATAAGCGTCAAAAGCGCGACCTACGCGCTGCGCTCTTTTGCGGGCCTCGCGCGTCGATTTGATGTCGTGGGCTCAACCCCAAACGGCATCACGGTCATCGACGATTTCGGTCACAACCCCGAAAAATGCGCCGCGACCTTACGGACCCTCAAGGCAACGCCAGGCCGCGTCCTCGCGTTCTTTCAACCGCATGGCTACGGGCCACTGCGCCAGATGGGTGACGAATTGGCGCAAACCTTTGCCGACGAATTGGGCCCGGACGACATTACCATCCTGTGTGATCCGGTCTATTACGGCGGGACCGTGGATCGCAGCGAAGGCAGCGAGCGAATTGTAGACCTGATCCGCCAACATGGTGGCCAAGCGGAACACGTCCCAAGCCGCGATGCCTGCGCGGACCGGCTGGTCGATCTCGCGCGCGAAGGCGACCGCGTCGTCATCATGGGCGCGCGTGACGACACTCTAAGCGCCTTTGCTCAAGGTGTTTTTGAGCGGCTGGAATGAGCCTTTACGAACAAGCGCGCCGACACGCGTGGGTGATGCTGGGCGCCCTTTCCCTGGCCATTTTCTTCGTGGGTATCGCTGAACAATTCTTTGGCCACTCGACGATCGCCTTCGGGATTGCGATTGTGGGCCTTGTCGCCGCCAATCGGCGAATGCTGAGCTACAACTGCCCGAACTGCGGCAAAAACCTGTTCTTTCGAGGTATCGTGGTGGTCCCTTGGCCCAACCGAAAATGCGGGCGTTGTGGGTATAAGCTCGACCAGCCGGACAACTGACGCTCAGCCCTGCTGCGCCTTCAGGCCCGCTTCCTCTTGGCTGACCGCCCGCTTGTAGGCGTCGCGTGCGGTTAGCCGCTCTCTATAGGCTATGAGCGTATCGGGAACCCCTTCATCAAGGCCCACTTTCCCGGCCAGGATCAACGCGTAGCCGACGCAGATATCGGCGACGGTGAAGCGGTCAGCGCACAGGTAATCGCGGGTCGCAAGGCGTTCCTCGATCTTCACCAGCCTCTTGTAGAACCACTTCGCGTAAGAGTGCCCGGCATCGCCCCACCCTTTGTCGGCTTCAAACAGCGCAAACCGCATATAGACGGTCTGCGGAAAGGTGAGCGTCGCATCGGCGTGGTAGGTAAAATCGAGATAGGCGGGGTAGTCCGCTTCCCCTGGCTCAACAGTAAGACCGCTCTCTGGGTCTCGCGAACCTAGGTAATGCGCAATCGCGCAGCTCTCTGTCATTCGCGCGTCCCCATCGATAAGAAGGGGAACCGTGCCAAGCGGATTGATTTCAAGATAGTCGGGCGCTTTGCGTCGCGGCGGGAACGGAAGCATTTTGAGGTCAAGCGCAACGCCAGCCTCTTCTGCGGCCCATGTGGCGCGAAGGCCCCGCGAGCCAGCGCAAGTGTAGAGGATGGGATCAGTCATTCCGCTCGTTTGCCGCAAGGACTTGGCGCAAGCAACGCTTGCATTGCCCGTGCATTTCGCTATGTGCGCCGCTTCCGTGTGAGGCGACGGCCTCATGCGGAAACCAAGAAAGCCGGAGGGGCCCCGTCATTCGGACGGATCAGCCAGCGATCGGCGTGAAATGAAAGGAACGCGAGATGGCTCATTACGAGCATATCTTCCTCGCGCGTCAGGACCTCTCGCAGGCCCAGGTTGACGCGTTGGCGGCCACGGCGACCGAAATCGTCGAAGCGAACGAAGGCAAGGTCACCAAGACCGAGACCTGGGGCCTTAAGTCCCTCGCTTACAAAATCGAACGCAACCGCAAAGCGCACTTCGTGATGCTCAACATCGACGGCCCCGGTTCGGTCGTCGCCGAGCTCGAGCGCCAGACGCGTATCAACGAAGACGTCATCCGCTACATGACCATCCGTGTCGACGAGCACGAAGACGGTCCCAGCGTTATGATGCGCAAGAACGAACGCGACCGTAAGCGTCGCGAGCCCAGAGAGGAGCGCGACTGATGGCCCGTCCGTTTTTCCGCCGCCGCAAGTCCTGCCCCTTTAGCGGCAAGGACGCCCCCAAGATTGATTACAAAGATGTGCGCCTGCTTCAGGGCTTCATGTCCGAGCGTGGCAAGATCGTGCCTTCGCGCATCACCGCCGTATCGGCGAAGAAGCAGCGTGAACTGGCCAAGGCTATCAAGCGCGCGCGTCACATCGGCCTTTTGCCGTACATCGTGAAGTAAGGGAGAAGACACATGGATATCATTCTCCTTGAGCGTATCGAAAAGCTCGGCACGATTGGCGATATCGTCAGCGTGAAGGACGGCTACGCCCGTAACTTCCTGCTCCCGCAGAAGAAGGCCCTTCGCGCTAACGACGCCAATAAGAAGGTGTTCGAAGCCAACCGCGAACGTCTCGAAAAAGAGAACGCGGAAAAGCGCACCGTCGCTGAAGACCTTGGCAAAAAGGTTGAAGGTGCGGAGGTGATCCTCATTCGCGCCGCGTCGAACACGGGCCAGCTTTATGGTTCGGTCAACGTGCGCGACATGGTTGCCGGCCTGACCGATCAGGGCCACGACGTAAACAAGAAGCAAGTGATCATGGGCGCGCCGATCAAGACGATCGGTATGCACGATGTGACCGTGGCTTTGCACCCCGAGGTGCACGTAACCGTGAAGGCCAACGTGGCACGCAGCGACGATGAAGCCGAGCTGCAAACCCAAGGCGTCGACGTGCTCGCGCAGCTGTTTGAAGAAGAGCAGCGCGAAATCGAAGAAGCCGCCGCCGACACGCGCATCGACAACGAAGGCCTTGAGCCGGGTGAAATCCCCGCTGAGCTTTTGGAAGAAGGCGCGGCTCCGGCCGAAGAGGCTCCCGCCGAGGACACCGCCGAAGAGGCGACCGAAACCGAGTAAGCGATCGCTCTCATATCGACATTTCAAAGAGGGCGCTTCCGGGCGCCCTCTTTTTTGTGCGCATCAGGCGAGCTTGTAGCTTGAATTGCGCTTCGTCTTCTGAGAGCGGTTGAGCGCCCTTCCCGCCCCTAAACGACGGACCGTTCCAGCCTCTTATGAAAATCCCATTTGCATCCAAGAAAAAGCCCCGGCTTAGCCACTCGGTGCGCGATTACAGAGCGCTGGTGCAAGAGCGGCTGCGTCAGAACCCAGGCAACCGAACGCTCGCTTTGGTGAATGCGATTGGTTCGCTCACGATGGACGAGTTTGTCAGCCAGGGTGACGGGCACGTCAGCTTGCTCAAATATTACGGCCTCGCCGATGGGATGAGCGTGTACGATCTGGGCTGCGGGTGCGGGCGCACAGCGCAGGCGCTCCAGCGATCGGGGTGGAAAGGTGCATACACCGGCGCGGATGTGGTGCCCGAACTGCTCGAAGAGCTGGAGCTTCAATGTCCGGGGTATCAAACCCGGATTGAACTCAGCCAGAAGATCGCAGCGCCTGATGCTTCGCTCGATATGATTTACGGGTGGTCGGTGTTTACACACCTCTTCCCGCCTGAAACCTTCCTCTACATCCGCGACGCGCACCGCGCGCTCAAACCCGGTGGACTGATGATCTTCTCTTTCCTTGAGATGGAAGAGCCCGAGCACGAACGCATCTGGGATAACGTGCTGATCCACGCACAGAACGATCACCCGATCGAACAGTTGGACGCCTTTTTGCACCGCGACTGGATCCGCCGCTTTGCGCGCGACGCAGGCTATGAAGAAGCGCAGTTCACCGATGGCACCGACAGCTCGAAACACCCCGCCTTCTGGCAATCGCTTGCGATCCTCAAGAAGCCCCAAAATGAGGTTGCGGCCTAAACCTTATGAGCTTCGCCTCCGATCCCAGCTTGTTCGTCCACCAGATCGACGTGGCGCACGATCGCTTGCTGCTCATGCGGGTGGGCGAAGAGGACCTTCGTGCAGCGAGCTTTCTCGATCAACGATTGCTGGAAGCCAAGCCCGGCGAAACCCCGCGCGCGCGCCAGTGGGCGGATTGGTCGACCATTGCGCCGCAGACCGAGGATCAGGGCGTGCCAGCGCAAGACGATGCGCGGTTTATCTTTCACATTGGCCACGTGGGTTCGACCCTGCTGGCGCGTCTTTTGGGCGAAGCGCCCGATACGCTGGCGCTGCGCGAGCCGCAATTGCTGCGCCAATTCGCCGACCTGCGCGTTATCGAAGGTCTCCCGCATTCACCTTGGCCGCCTGGCCAGCTCGCGGCGCGCCTCCCGCTGGCTCGCCAATGGCTTAGCCGCACCTTTCGCGAAGGACAGCGCGCGCTGATCAAGGCGACAAGCTTTGTGAGCGATATTGCCCCCGACTTGATCGGGACGTCGCGCAAGGCGGTGTTCCTGACCCTAGGGCCGGAACGCTACCTTCAGACCATACTGGCGGGCGACGCTTCGCGGCAGGAACTGGCGTTTTTGTCCGGCACACGCCTGCAAAGGCTGAACAATCAATTGGATAGTGAGCCGATCAAGCTCTGGGACCTTGATGAAGCCAAACGCGCCGCCATGGCGTGGGCCTGCGAGATGACCGCGCTGAACGCAGCCACACGGGCCGCGCGCGAAGAGGGCGCGCGCGAAAACGTGCTGTGGCAGGATTTCGACGCATTCCTGGCCGAGCCCGCCGAAACACTGGCCCAAACAGCGTCGCATCTGGAGATTGCTATCTCGCGCGATGAGGCCGCCAACTGGGTTCGCGGGCCGATTATGACTCGATATTCCAAAGCGCCCGAGCAAGGCTACTCGCCGCAATTGCGCGAAGAGGTGCTGGAGCGCTCAGGCCGCGAGCATGAAAACGCCATTCGCGGCGCGCTGCGTTGGCTCGATCAGGTGGCTAGCGAGCATCCGGCGATTGCGAGCGCGCTGGAGCGGGTTTAAAGGCAGGCTATGACCCAGTTCCGCCTCATCAAGAACGTTCTCAACGCGCAGCAAATCGCCCAGCTCAAAGACATCGCAGCCAAGGCGAAGTTTGTGGATGGAAAAATCTCCAATCCCCACTTCAAGGCCAAAGACAACCTGCAGATGCACGACGAGGGCCTGCAGCAGACCGCGGTCAACATCATGGCGCAAGCGCTGTTCGCCAACGAAGACTTCATGAACTTTGCGATCCCGACCCAATTCGCCCCGCCCTTGATATGCCGCTACACGCCGGGGATGAAATACGGGCTGCATCCTGATGCCGCGATGATGGGAATCGGCAACGTTTCGATCCGATCCGACCTTTCCTGCACGCTGTTTCTGAACGAGCCTGACACGTATGAAGGCGGCGCGCTTCGCAGCGTGCTGGGCACCGAAGAAATCCGCGTGAAAGGCCCCGCCGGCTCAGCCGTTGTCTACCCCTCCTCCACCCTGCACGAGGTGGAAGAGGTGACAGCGGGCGAACGTTTGGTCGCGATCACCTTTATTCAAAGCCAGGTGCCCGACACCGCGCAGCGTGAATTGCTGTATGAACTTGGTGAAGTGGCCGCGCTCGAAGGCAACGCCATGAAGCCCGAAAACTACACGAGATTGCAAGCGGTGCAGTTCAACCTACGGCGTATGTGGCAGCGCTCCTGAATCCGAGAGGCTTAGGCCCCCACCATTAGAGGGACCATACGGCGCCGCTCGGTTCGACTTTGCACCGTCACAAACTCGGTGCTAATGGCGCGCATGATCAATATCCCCCACATAATAAACCAATTGCAACGCCACTACGATGACGCAGTGGAAACCCTTCGCAGCGACGTGATCGCCTTTGGCCGCGACGGCGCTATTCCGCCCCCACGCAAGCGCGAAGACGGCAGCTACGCCTATCCGCAACTGACTTTGCACTACCAAGGCGTCGGCGCATCGGGCGGCGAAGCCAACGATCGCAGCCGCGCGTTCGGGCGGCTCGAAGAGCCCGGCACGTACACCACCACCATTACCCGGCCCGATTTGTTCGCGCCCTATCTGCGCGAGCAGCTGGAACTGATCGCCGCCGAATACGATGTCGACGTCACGGTCACCCGGTCGCGTCAGGAGATCCCGTTCCCCTATGTCCTTGATGGGGAAGCGGGTGCGATGATGCAGGGCATCGCCCCGCAGGATATCGCGCTGCACTTTCCCTCGACCGATCTGGCCCTGATTGGCGATGAACTGGCCGATGGCATCGAATTTGACGAAGACGACGATATGCCGCTTTCGCTGTTTGATGGCCTGCGCACCGATTATTCGTTAGCGCGCCTCGCGCATTACACCGGTACTGCGGTCGGCGATTTTCAAGACTTCATCCTGTTTACGAACTATCACCGATATGTTGATGAATTTGTGGACTGGGGTGCACGGCAGATTGGCGAGAATGGCTACACCGGTCTGCGCGGCGCGGGCGGCCTAGATATCTCTGAAAAAAGCGAAACGGCGCGCGACCAGCTGAACGACACCGCGTGGCGGCGCTCGCAAATGCCATCCTATCACCTGATGCGCGAAGATGGCCGCGGCATCACCCTAGTAAATATCGGCGTCGGGCCTTCCAACGCGAAGACTATTTGCGATCACCTGGCGGTGCTTCGCCCGCACGCCTGGATGATGATCGGGCACTGCGGCGGCGTGCGTTCCACGCAGAAAATCGGCGATTTCGTGCTCGCTCACGCCTATTTGCGCGATGACCATGTGCTCGACAACGTGCTTCCACCCGAGATCCCGATTCCGCCCATCGCCGAAGTTCAGCTGGCTTTGGCTGAAGCGGCGGAAGAGGTGTCTGGCGTTCAAGGCGCCAACCTGAAACAGCGCATGCGCACCGGCACGGTCGTCACCACCGACGATCGAAATTGGGAACTGCATTACGCGAGCTCAGCCAAGCGCTTTTCGCAAAGCCGCGCCATCGCGGTGGAGATGGAAAGCGCCACCATCGCCGCGCAAGGCTATCGTTTCCGCGTGCCCTACGGGACGCTGCTGTGCGTTTCGGACAAGCCACTGCACGGGGAAATCAAGCTGCCGGGCCAGGCCAACAAGTTCTACGAAGAAGCCATAGCGGCGCACCTTCAGATCGGCCTGGAAGCGGTGGCACGGCTGCGCGACGAAGGCGACCGCTTGCATTCGCGCAAACTGCGCGCCTTTAACGAGCCGCCATTCCGCTGAGCTAAGGGCCTTCGGGCGGATCTTCTTGGGCGGGCTCTGCGGGCGGTGGCGTTTCGCCTTCCGAATCTGTTTCTCCGCCCCATTTGCCGGAATTGCCCCAGCTGGACTCGTGCAAACCATCCAGCGCGGCTTCGCTGGTGGTGGCCGGGCTTTGATCGAACGGCCCCCTGCCCTCATCGAGCACGCTCTGCACTGTGCTGCACGCGCTCAACGCGAGCGCGGTGACCGCCGCAAGAGCGCACAAACTCAAATGTCGGTTCACGCAGAAGCCCCCTTTGCCAAGCGGTCCCCTATCAGCGCGATGACGATAACACCAACGGACGCCAGAAAGCTTGCCACCTTAGCCGGCCCCATCGCCGAGGCGATAAACGCCAGCGTGTCGCTGCCTTCAAGACGCAGCAATTGAAAGACCTGCAGCAGGGTTTCGGTGAAGTCGGTGAAGAAGAAGACCGACGCGGCCGCAATCGCCACCCAGCCCAGCGCCGAAAGCCCGCGATTGGGCTTGGCGCGGAAATAGCGACCCGCGTTGAGCGCGCCAAAGCTGTAGACCAGAATGAAAACAAGATCGCTGAACATGGCGGCTTGCGCCTGACCAATCAGGCCAGCTTCCTGCCAAGCGGTCTGGATCGCGTCGACACTCGCGGCGTTGGCCGCGGCCTGATGGTCGAGAATACCGCCGGGAACGGCCTCAATCGCGAGCGGCGCGTGGATCATTATGGAGACAGCGAAGATGGCCAATCCGCCAAGCCACCAGACCATATAGTAATCCTTGCTGATCATTCGCCACCTTTCAGAAACGCAACGATCGCCTCACCGAGATCAGGTTTCGTCACGCTGTTCAAATGGGTTCCGGGCACTTCCATATAGATCGCGTTGGGCAGCGCCTCGACAAGCGCATGAGCCGATCCGTTGTCCTCATCCTCATCCCCGCAGATCACCGCGCTGGGAATGATGATATTGGCCAAGTCGCTCACATCGAACGCGTCCATGCCGTCGAGCAGCAGCCGCGCCGCCACGCGGTCCACCCCTTGCGACTTGAGGAAGGTGCGCGCCACGTAGAGCGGGCTGCCCGGTTTGATCGTGTCGAATTCGTCGATGACGCGCTTGAAATGCGCCGCGCGCCGCTCCCATTCGGCTAACCCTTCAAGCCCCATGCCGCACGCCGCGAGCCGCGCCGGGTGCAGCACCCCATTGGCCACCGCGTGCAAGGCTGCGCGCGCGCCCAGCGAAAAACCGACAAGATCGTATTCGCCATCTTCGAGTCCGAGATGATCGACCAAGGCGGCAGCGTCGCGCACCAGCACGCCAGCGGGATAGGCGCCGGGGTCTTGCGGGGCCTCGCTTTCGCCGTGGACGCGAAAATCGAGCATCATGGCTTCAAACCCCGCTTCGGCCAGCAAGCGATCGTGGCCCCATTTGATCCAGTTCATATGCGCGCTGGAAAACAGCCCATGGAGCAGCACCACGGGGCGTCCGCTCCCCTCTCGATGGATGGCCAAACGCGTGCCGTCAAAGCTTTCGAAGCTGTTCGTTGTCATGAGTCCCAGCCCAACAGGTCTTTCCACTCCGCCATGGTCTGCGGTTGTGTGTCCCAAGCTGGCAAGTCCACGGGTAGCTCGATCCACGGCACCGCGCGCTTGACCCAGATATGCGCGACAAAATCGATCAGGCCCTGGTCATCAAGCGATCCGCCTTTCACCGTGATCCATTCGCGGCCTTTTCTCCCTGAGTGGAACAGGCGCGATCCGCATTTGGGACAGAAATAGCAATCGGTGACCCCACCGCTATCGGTAGGCCGGGACCAGACTTTCACTTCGCCGGCGATGGTGAAATCCTCTTCGCGCACCGGGACCGAAACACCAAAGGCGCTGGCGGACTGTTTTTGGCATTCGCGGCAATGGCAGGCGTAGCCGGCCAACCGTTCGGCGCGGATGGTGTAACGCACCGCGCCGCACTGGCATCCGCCGGACGCCATCACCGCTTAGCCAGACCTTTTTGCTCCATGCGCCATTTGGCCATGTCGAAACGATCCTGGCCAAAAAACGGCTCGCCTTCGAAAACGAGCGTGGGCACACCCCAATGGCCTGCGGCTTCCAACGCGTCCTGATTGGCTTCGATTTCCGCGTCGAGTCCACCTGCGTCGCTCAGCGCTTCGGCGTCAAGTTCGGCCAGATCCAAACCCGCGCGCGCGGCGGCCCCAGCCAAGTGATCGCCTTCGTTCCAGCCATCCACTTCGCCCGAAAAGATAATGCGCGACACCTCATCGGCGAACGCCATGCCCTTACCGCGCCGCACCGCCGCTTGTCCGATGCGGCACACGCGGCGAATGATAGGCTGTTCGGGCGCAATCTCACGCGTCTGCAGGTTCTGGATAATCGGGTCAGGGCGCGGCCACTGGATTGGAATGCCAAGAAACTCGCCCGCGCGCATCGAATCGCGAAGAATGTACATTGGGGCGGCGGGATTGCCCGTGAACAGCAAATCGGGGTTGCGCACGGCAATCGGCCAAACGATCCGTAGAGCAATGTCAACGTTGTACCGCTCGCCGAGCTCGCGATAGCGACCAATGGCCAAATACGAATAGGGCGATCGGTAACTGAAATAGAGATCGGCGTTGAGTGTCACGGTGTTCTCCCCCTCATCGCATGAAACACTGCGTTCCGGCGTAAAGCATCGCAACCTTATCGTCTTCGAAAAAGCCGCCCACCGCGTTTCCTATCGCGAATTCATCGCCCAGCGTGCTGCCTTCGATCGCGGCAAACCCGTCCACATCGCCGACCTCATCGCGCGAAGTCGCGATCTGCACGTCACCCATAACGCGCGGCGCGTTCTCATTTTGGCTAAGGGTCCATCCGGCCAGATTGCCGCGTTGGAAGTTGACGACTAGGCCGTTGGCGTATTCGGAAAGACTCATGGGGCCCGCGCCGCATTCCTCAATGTCGCGGCGTTCGGTCGGCTCTCCCAAGATCGACCTCAGCGCGGCTTCAACCTCGCTGCGGCCCGCCGCGAAGTAAAACGCTTCAGGCCCCGCTACGAGGCCCTGCGCGCGCAGCACGATCTCGTCTTCGGCGACTTGGGGCGAGCTGGCGCGAAGCGGTTCTTGGCCGGGCGCCGGTACCCCGCTGTCGCAAGCGGCGAGCGTGAACGCGCTCAAAGCGAACGTTAGACAGCCAACCTTCAACGATCTTGAATCCATGGCGAATTCACACTCCAGAAGATGATATCAACCCTCAACTCGTTGACAGCGTAATCCTCAAACTGGGCTCGGGTAAAGCGCTGGCCGGTCTTGGGATTAGTGTAGGTCAATGTAGGGCCCTGCACGGCCATAGCCACAAGATCGAGTTTATCACCGTAGCGCGCGAAGAACGGATAAGAGTTCTTAATCTGCCCGCGCCGGTAGGGGATGATGTCTGGGCCACCCAGTCCGACACCCTTCTCCAACGCCCACGCGAAAGTGCGGCTCATATATCCTTCGCTGTCATTCCATTCGCACGGCCAGAAGTTGACGTATTGCACCACATGGGAAGATGGGAAGGCGGCTTTTGCCACCGCCGCGTTTTCGAGCGTCGCATCAACATAGGTATCGCAAGTGAATCCGTCGGGAGCCTTTCGCCCTTGCGTCGCGACTTCAATCGAGCTTTCCGGCAAGTTTATTCCGTAAACCCGGCCATCAAACCGCTCACCCAAGGCCGTAAGAAGGGCCTGAAACCGCGCGCGAACCGCCGGGTTCCATTGCGCCGCCACCCAGCCCTCGCCTTTGGCCTTGCCTTCGCCGGGATTGTCACTCTGACGCACAAGGCCGCCGCCATAAGCGGGCTCGGTCAGAATGTAATCCGGCAGATTGCGCGCTGTGGGTAAGAAGAAGCGGTCCTGCACCTGGATGAAGAGATGCTTCCCAAGACGCTCCGCCACTGAGAGATCACGCTCAATCTTTTCGAATGTATAATCGCCTTCCTTGGCCTCAAGCGCGCGCCACGGATAGATGACTTGCGCGCCGGCTATATCAGATCGTTCGAGCGTTGCTTCATGCTCAGAAAGCTCTGATCCCCCGACAAAGATAAAATGCGAAAGCGCATCTTTCGCGAAAGCTTGGGAGGAGAAGGTAAAAGCCGCCAAAAAAGCGGCCAGAAGCGCTATTATGCGAGTAGCAGACCCTTCCCTAGACATCCGCTCTAGCCCTTCTTCAAGTGTCGCCGCCCCAGCAATTCGGCGATCTGCACCGCGTTCAAGGCCGCACCTTTGCGCAGATTGTCCGAGACGCACCAGAGCGTAAGGCCGTTTTCGACCGTCGGATCTTCGCGCACGCGGCTGATATAGGTCGCTCCGTCGCCCGCGCTTTCGACCGGGGTGACGTAGCCTTCATCCTCGCGCTTATCGATCAGCATTATGCCGGGCGCTTCGCGAAGGATTTCCTGGGCCTCCTCCGCCGTGAGCTCTCTTTCGAACTCGATGTTTACCGCCTCGGAGTGGCCGACGAACACCGGCACACGCACGCAGGTCGCGTTCAATTTGATCTTGGGATCGAGGATCTTCTTGGTCTCGACCATCATCTTCCATTCTTCCTTGGTCGATCCATCGTCGAGGAAGACGTCGATATGAGGGATCACGTTGAACGCGATCTGCTTAGTGAATGTGGCGGGTTCAACGGGATCGCCGACAAAGATCGCGCGCGATTGCTCGAACAGCTCGTCCATGCCCGCTTTGCCCGCGCCGGAGACCGACTGGTAGGTCGAAACGACCACGCGCTTGATCGTTGCCGCGTCGTGCAGCGGCTTAAGCGCCACAACGAGCTGCGCAGTCGAGCAATTGGGGTTGGCGATGATGTTGCGCTTGGAATAGCCATCAATCGCGTCCGGGTTCACCTCCGGCACGATCAACGGCACGTCCGGCTCCATGCGGAAAAGCGAGGAATTGTCGATCACCACGCATCCAGCCGCTGCCGCCTTGGGCGCGTATTCCTTCGCCGGGCCACTACCCGCCGCGAACAGCGCGATATCCCAGCCAGTCCAATCGAAATGCTCGATATTCTGGCATTTCAGCATTTTGCCGCTGTCGCCATACTCGACTTCAGTACCCTGCGAACGCGAAGAAGCGACCGCTGCCACCTCATCCACCGGAAACTCGCGCTCGGCGAGGATCTGCATCATTTCGCGTCCGACATTGCCGGTCGCGCCGACAACGGCCACCCGATAGCCCACTTTCAACGACTCCAATCACATGTTGCTTGGCGCGCACCGCTGCCCGCCTTAGCGTGGCTTGGCAAGCGATAACGAGGAATGCGGGTAAATGGATACGGCACAGTGGAAGGGCAAGGCGCAGTATTTCGACTTTCAAGGGCACCAGATCGCCTATTGGACTGGCGGTGATGAGACGGCCAAGCCGCTTCTCTTGGTCCACGGCTTTCCCACCTGCGCCTTTGACTGGACGGCCATGTGGGACACGCTCGGTGCCAAGCATCGGCTGATTGCGTGCGATATGCTGGGCTTTGGCCTGTCAGACAAACCGCGCGATGGCTTTGGGGGTAAGGGATATGCGATCCACTGGCAAACCGACGTGCAGGCCGCGCTGCTCCGCCATCTCGCAATCCGCGATTTTGACGCGCTGGTGCACGATTACGGCGTGTCGGTCGGACAGGAGATGCTCGCGCGCCAACAGGGCGGGTTCGGCTTTGAGGAATTGGGGCAATGCCTCTTCCTAAACGGCGGCATCTTCCCTGATCAGCACCGTCCGGTTACGATGCAGAAGATCGGCGTCTCACCTTTTGGTTTTGTCCTCGGCGTGCTGATGAGCCGTAAGGGCTTTGGCAAAAGCTTCTCGGAAGTGTTCGGCCACTCCACCAAGCCTTCCGAAGCTGAACTCGACGCGTTCTGGGAGTTCATCAGCCACAACGGGGGCAATAAGCTGACGCACAAGTTGCTGCACTACATCGCCGACCGGCGCACGCATAAGGCGCGCTGGGAGGCGGCTTTGGTCAAAGCGCAAGACCGCATAGGCCTTATCAACGGCGCGCTCGATCCGGTGTCGGGTAAACACGCCTACGATAAATGGCGTAAGGTTCTACCCAACGCGCGCCACCACCTGCTGCCGGATGTGGGCCATTACCCGCAGGTGGAAGCGCCAGAGCGGGTTGCCTCCAAGGCGCTTGAGTGGTTGGCACTTTGAGCAGAGGCTGGCTTGTGGGTTACGGCCAACTCTTTGAGATGGATTTGAAAAATGCTTCAGCGCAAGGATTGCCGAGCCCTGTGAGCTTTGGCTTTGCATCGCTGGGAGCCAAAGACTTAGCGTTCAAGTAGTGAGCCAAATCTTGTCGATTAGCTCCGCGCCAAAACGCTGGCGGCAATACTCATAAGTGCCCGAGTAGATCTCACCCGCGCGCTTAGCCATCTTTGGGTCAAGCGATGAGGTTTGAAGGCCCGCGTTAACCTGCTTGGCGAAATCAGCCTTTTTCGCTTCAACTCCGACAAACTCCGTCAAACTGCGGACCGCTTCATCCGTAAACAGGCGTTCGTAAAATTCCACGTGCACTTGGCCGGGCTCGAACGCCTCATCCAGGCTCAAAAGCAAGCGCTCGTAATCCTGTCGCTCCAGTATGTACGATGTTTCCAGAATGCTCTCGAGAAACTCGTTTGGGTCAGAGCCCAGCGCTATGGGGAAGTTTCGCTTGTATCCGCGAATAAGGTGCTTGGCTGCCGAAAACGCCCTGTGCACCGGATCGCGAAGCAAAAGAACAACGCGTAGATTGAAATGCGGCTCAAGCAGTTCTCGGATAAAGCGAAAATGCGAGGCGTTTAACGTCGCGTAAGACGGAGTAATCTCACCGACCGCCTTGGCACTCGGATCCAAGCTGCGAAAATACTCAACATAAGCTTGAGGATTTGCGATCATCTCGATCCGCTGCTTGGCGCGAACAAAGCCTGGCTCATACCATCCCAGTTTGTGCCTTAGCTTTTGCAAGGGCGTGCGCGACAGGTGCTGCACTCTGGCTTTGAAGAGGAACTGCGCATGCAGTTCAGGGCGCAGCATCGCGTCGAAAACATGCAATTCCTTGGGCTGTGTAAACGTGATCTCATCGATCGAGTTCAAGTAATCCCAAAGCCAAGTCGTACCGGCTTTCTGACAGCCAATTCCCAGAATAAATGTCTGCTTGCCGGCCATACGCGATCAATACGTTCCTCTAAGTTACGCTACGGAGTGATCAGCACCCGAAGTTCAAACCACTCCAAGGCACTGCCGCTTTACTCCGGCGGCGTTACCCCGTGACGTTCGAGGAAGTTGAACACCGTGTTGTAGCGGTGCGGGCTTATCATCGGGCCGCCCACGCGGTGGGTGTAGCCGGGATAAAGCATCATCTCGAACGGCGTGTTGCTCTCCTGCAGGACGCTGATCAGCTCGGATGAGTTTTCGAACACCACGTTATCATCCGCCATGCCGTGGATCAGCAGCATCGGATCGCTGATCTTGGTCGCGTTGGGAATGGCCGAGGCCGCTTCATACGCCTCGGGCACTTCGCGTGGATCGCCCATGAAGCGCTCTGTGTAGTGGGTGTCGTAGAGCTCCCACTTGGTCACTGGCGCGCCGGAGATGCCCACCGCGTAAAGGCCGGGATCGGCCTGCAGCATTTTGAGCGTCATATAGCCGCCATACGACCAGCCATCGATTGCGATCTTGTCAGGGTCCACAAAGGGCAGCGTCTTGAGGAATTCCGCGCCCGCTTTCTGATCGCGCACTTCCACACCGCCCATGGCGTGGTAGATCGGTTGTTCGAAATCAACGCCCCGATTGGCCGTGCCCCGGCCATCCAGCGCGAAGTAGATGTAGCCCTTATCGACAATAGCCTGCGCGACCGCCCCGCCCCAACCGCGATCGACGATCTGCGGGCCGGGACCGGAATAGTGATAGTAGTAGACGGGGTATCGCTTCCCCTCATCCATCTTGGGCAGCATGATCATGTAGTGCAGATCGGTGCCATCCTCGGCCTTGATCGTGCCGTACTCGGGCGTCACGTGGCTAAGCACATAGGGCTCATACGGATGGCCCGCGCCCAGCTTATTCTCCTCGATCCATGTCAGACGCTCGCCTTTGGCGTTGGCGAGATAGCTTTGCGGCGGCTGATTGGGCGCGGAGCGCGTCACAATCATCTGGCTGCCCGTTTTGTCCATCGAAGCGCCGTTGGTGTAGGCCGCGTCGGTCAACAAGGTGCGCTGTTCGCCCGCGTCCAGAGCGCCCCGATAAATCTGCTGGGTCAGCACATCGGTGGTCTGCTGGTAGAAAACCTCGCGGGTCTCCTCGTTGACGCCGACCAGCGCAGTCACAGGCTCCTCGCCAAAGCTCAGTTGGGTCCAGTTCACTCCATCGAACTTGTAGAGATGCGCGTAGCCGCTGCGCTCGGACCACCAGAGAAGGCTTCCATCGGCGAGGAATTGGTAATTGTCGGAAAGGTTGATCCAATAGTCCTCGCGCGCCGCGTTTTCGGTGAACCATATCTCGCTTTCGCCGGTGGTGGGATCAACGCGCAGCATGTCGAGCACGGTTTGCGCGCGGTTCTGGCGCTGGACGTAGATCGCGCTGCCATCGGGCGCCCAATCAACCCGCGCGACGTAGATATCAGTCTCCTCGCCAAGGTCGATCTGCACCTTGTCTGAGCCATCGGGGTTCATCGCAAACAGCTCGACAATCGCGTTATCCGAGCCCGCGACCGGGTAACGCTGGTGGAACACCTGCGTGCCTGTCGCACCGATCGCCGCGCGGGTGACGACACCCACGGGTTCCTCGTCGGTGCGCTGGACGACGAGGCGCGTGTCGTCCGGGCTCCACCA
>JBCCKJ010000019.1:0-15902 GCA_039027455.1 Pseudomonadota bacterium
GTGGGCTAGCCCTTTGACTATGAATGGGTTTTTCCCGCGCTTACCCCATAATGGAGTTCCACAAGCTGCAATGCCTGGCGGCGACCTACTCTTCCATGCCGTGAAACCAGATAGCGCCGATGGTACTATGTCTTAAGGCATGGAAGAGTAGGTCGCCGCCAGGCATTGCAGCTTGTGGAAGCGCGGGAAAACCCATTCACAGTCAAAGGGCTAGCCCACAGGGTTGGCCCTTTTGGCGTCTCTGGACTCTGTCCAAAGACGTCTGCGCTAGGTGCCGCGGGATGGAGCAGTCCGGTAGCTCGTCAGGCTCATAACCTGAAGGTCGTTGGTTCAAATCCAACTCCCGCAACCAGCGCCGCAGCACTCGAAAAATCAGCGCCCTTCACCACCCGTGCTTCTGCAAAGCCGGGGCCATGGTGCGGTTGAGCGTGGCCGAAAGCGCTTTGATCCCCTGTCGTCGTCCGATCGGAAGGTGTCCGGTGTGGACAGCCATATACTCAATTACACCGCAAGCGCCGCGATTAGACTTAAACTGGCCCGCACCCGACGAGCCATGGTGCCGAAATTCTCCTTCCATCGCCCATTCGGCGCTCAGCAGGCTTGCGATCCGATAGAGAGCCTCTGACTGTGGTCGCTGCGTATCGTAGCCGAGCATGGGCACGGTCACGATATCACCCGCGACGCGCATCCCCGCCGAAGCCATAATGGTCCCTTCTGCGTTACGCGCGACACGCCAGCGCAAAGCGCCCGATTGGGAGGCAAGTTTTACAAACTGGGCTGAGTAGGCGGGGTTTAGGCTCGAATATCGCTCAAGATAAAGCTGCGCATAGAGATGCGCGATCCGCTCCGCGTCCTGGTTGCCAACACTCTCCAGATCTTCGACGTCCAATGTGGACCGTCGCATAGCGCGGCGATCGCTTTTCGTGTGACTTCGCGCTTTCCAGTCCTTCTCAAGATCATCGGTCACCCAGATTTGCCTCGAAGGGAGCAGTGTCCAGCCATCGGCGATCAGGCTCTCGAGAAGCTGCGGGCAGCTCCATGGATCCACATTGCGGATGATCGGCAGATGTTTGGGAAAGGCCTGTGTAATCGCCTGCCGGATCTGCGGCAGGCCCGCTCCATCCCAGGCGCCGTGCAGATTTGTGGACAGCATCCAATTATCGATGTGAACCGTGCGATTGATCGCCAAGGCCTTGAGCCAGTGATCCAGACCAGCGAGCGCGACTTTCGCACCCCACCGACTTGCGCCGCTCAGGTTGAGAATATCGACTTCATCGCAACCGTAGAGAACATAGGCGCTGTGCGGGCCTGCCACATAGGTGTCTCCGATCCGGTGGTTCTCAATCGTCAACGGCCATTGTCGCCCCGCGAGTTCAAGAAGCATGAACTGGGAGTGCGCGTTGGCGATGCAGTCCTGCACCGGTTGTGAGGCCATGGCTTTTACGAAGCGCGCCGCGCCTGACGCATGGTCGCCAAACTCTTTGTCTGGACCCAAGAGCTTGGCGCGTGCGGAAATCGGGCCCGTCATTGGGGAATGCGAGCCAGAGATACAGTGGCGTGGGAACAAGAGGTTGCCATGCCCGCAGCGTTTGCCACCACGCTCTTGCGTCTGTGTGACGTGCTTGAGTCAGGAATGTGAAATCTGGTCCGCCTGGTGATTGACCCTGCACAAGCCCACCCTTGCGGAAAAAGTCGATTTGAGTGAGGATCATGCCCAAGGGAAGAGCAGCATCCCAACAACAAGCATGAACGCGGGGAGAGACCGATGAACACGAAGGAATCCGACCACAAAGCGAGCTTCAAATCGTTCGAAGAAAGCCAGCCTGAGGATTGGCAAGGAATCGCCGCGAACGCCGCCGCCTTCAACAAAGGCTTGGCCAAGCGTGTTCTCGATCATTTGCGACTACTGGACGGTGATTTTGGGGGTTTCCCAGTCGATCGGCTTGAGCACTCGCTGCAAACCGCCACCCGCGCGCATCGCGATGGACGCGACGAGGAGTATGTCGTGTGTGCTCTCTTGCACGATATCGGTGATACGCTCGGCAGCCACAACCACCCCGACATCGCGGCAGCTATCCTCAAGCCGTTCGTGTCGGACGAAAACCATTGGATGGTCGCCAATCACGGCATCTTCCAAGGCTATTACTTCTTCCATCACCTCGGACTCAATCGCAATATGCGCGATCAGTTCGCCGACAGCGCACATTACGATCACTGCGAGGAGTTCTGTCGGCTGTATGATCAGACCGCTTTCGATGCGGACTATGACAGCGAGCCGCTCCAATTCTTCGAGCCGATGGTAGAGCGGGTGTTCGCGCGCCCTCGCAAGAGCGTTTACAAAAGGGAAGAAGAGCCGGTTCCGGCCGAATAAGGGCGCGCCCTAGGCGGCCTGCCGAAGAGCCTCGATCTCGGCCAGAAAACCGCTTGTTTCTTCGGGCTTCAGGAACGAACCCTGAAACGAGTTCGTAGCCAGCTCGGCGAGATCATCAATCGAGAGGTCCAGCGCGTCGGCGACCGCTGTGAAGTTGTCGCCGATATATCCGCCAAAATAGGATGGATCGTCGGAATTGACCGTCGCCTTGATACCTGCCTCGAGCATTTTCTTGACCGGGCTTTGCCCGATCTCGTCGATCACACAAAGTTTGAGGTTTGAAAGCGGGCACACGGTCAACGTGTAGCCTTCCTGCGCAACCCGTTTCACCAATACTTCGTCTTCCAGAGCGCGGTTGCCGTGATCGATCCGATCAATCCCCAGTGTGTCGAGCGCTTGCCAGACATACTCAGGCGGTCCTTCTTCGCCCGCGTGCGCGACGAGCTTAAGCCCAAGATCCCTGCACGCTTTGTACACGCGCGCGAATTTCTCTGGTGGGTGGCCGACTTCCGAGGAATCGAGTCCGACGCCTTCGATCCGATCGAGCCAGGGTTTGGTTTCCTCCAGCGTGGCGAACGCGTCCTCTTCGGACAGGTGGCGCAGGAAGCACATGATCAGCTTGTAACTGATGCCCAAGCGCGCTTCGCCCTCATCCAAAGCTCGCAAAATCCCCTTGATGACGGTGTCGAACGACACGCCTCTTTCGGTGTGGCCTTGCGGGTCAAAGAAAATCTCGACGTGGCGCACATTGTCGCGGTGGACTCGCTCAAGATAGGCGATGGTGAGGTCATAAAAGTCCTGCTCTTCGACCAAAGCTTGCATGCCCAGATAATAGAGGTCGAGGAATTCCTGCAGATTGTTAAACTGGTACGCGGCTGAAACCTCTTCAACGCTGGCGTAAGGCAGGCTCACTCCGTTTCGTTTGGCCAGCTCGAACATCATTTCGGGTTCGAGCGAACCCTCAATGTGCAGATGAAGCTCCGCCTTGGGTACTGCGGCGATAAACGCGTCGCGCTTTTCTTTAAGAGCGGGGTCCATCAGCGTTTCTCCTTGAGCTTCAAAATTTCGTCGGCGCACGGCTTGTTTTGCGCGATCTCCTCATCGCTCAACCCGTTCAATTCATGCGGAAAGACAAGCCATTCCTCGGTCTCGCGCATAAAGTAGTCGGGCGTGAGGTTGGTCTGGTTTTTCGATGGTTTGTAAAACACGGTTGCGATCTTGATCGTCTCGGGCGTGTTGCGCCGACACCGTATCTCGAGCTCGCGAATGAACGCTTCAACCGATTTGCCGGTGTCGAATACGTCGTCCACGATCAGCAGAGCGTCTTCGGCGTTGAGCGTGTCGATCAGATAGCCCAGCGCGTAGACCTTAACCTGCCGGGCCTGCTGGCCGATACCGGTGTAAGACGAGGTGCGGATGGCGATGTGATCGCAATCAATCCCGCGCGCTTCGAGCAATTCCTGCACGGCGATACCGATGGGGGCACCACCCCGCCAAATTCCCACTATGTGCGAGGGCACAAAGCCGGAAGCGATGATCTGATTAGCGAGCGCAAACGAAAGCTCCAACAACTCGTTCGCGTCGAGATACCGCTTTTCCTCCAACGCACGCCTCCCACGATGAGTGCAAGGCTCTGCGATAGGGAATGGGCGGGCGCTGTCAAAGTGATCTTTGGCGCAAACCGCCTTTGCCCAGAAGCTCAGGGTTTAGCTGGAGCGAACCTTCGCGAGGAAGGCCTGCACTTGCGTGTTCAGCGTGGAGGCTTGCTGATCGAGATCGTTCGCGCTGGTAAGCACCTGGCTGGCCGCTGATCCCGTGGAGAGCGACAGCTCGCGCACATCGTCGATATGCTCGGCTACCTTCTGCGTTCCACTGGCTGCGAGGTCGATGCTGCGCGCCAGGTCCTGTCCGGCGACCGATTGCTGATCGACCGCGCTGGCGATGGAGACGGCGGTGCTCTCCAGCTCTTTGACCTGGGTCGCAATCGATCTCAGCGCGGTGACGCTGGCGCCGGTGGTGTCCTGCATGGCGCGGATCTGGTCGGCCACCTTTTCCGTTGCGCGACTGGTCTGCATGGCGAGTTCTTTGACTTCGCTGGCAACGACCGCAAAGCCCCGACCCGCTTCGCCGCCGCGCGCAGCTTCGATCGACGCGTTGAGCGCGAGCAGGTTGGTGCGCTGGGCAATGGTTTGGATCAGTTCGACGATCTGACCGACTTCGTCTGCCGACGCTGCTAGCGCGGAGATCGTGCTGTCCGCTTCATTGGTTGCGTCGGTTGCGAGCCGCGCCAGTTCGCTGGACGAGGCGGCCTGACGGCTAATCTCCCCAATGGAAAGTGCAAACTCATCGCTGGCGGCGGCGGCGGCTGTGGCCCCCGCATTGGCTTCGGTCATGTCGTCGGTCAGTTCGCCGGTGCGTCCGGCCGCCGCTTCCGCGGTTTCAGCCATTTGCGTGGCCGTCGTGTGGAGTTCGCTTGAAGCGGCGGCGACCTTGCCCACAACTTCGCCCACGGTGCGTTCAAAACTGCTCGCGACATTTGAGATCAGCGCCGCACGGCGTTGTTCGGCTTCTTCGCGCTCGCGCGCGAGGTCTTGCTGTTGGCGAAGTTCTTTCTCGGCGTGGTCGGCGCGTTCGCGCGCAAGGCTTTCGAGTTGACGGCCCGCGCGTTTGAACATCACCAGCGCTCGCAGCATGTCCCCGATTTCATCTTGCCTCTCTGTGCCGTTGATCTCGAAATCCTGCTCGCCATTTGCGAGTTTGGTCATTCCAGTTCGAACTTCGGCGATCTTTGTCACGAGATCGCGTGACAGGATTCCGAAACCGGAAAACAGGATTACGCCGGTTAGCGCAGCGAGGAGGCCCACGATGGAAAGAACACTGAGAAAGTAGTCGATACCAACTTCGCGCATAGTGTCCGTGTGGCTTGTAAGCTCGTCCACCAAACTCTCGGCAGAGGCAAACACAGCCTCGCCGCTGTTCCCGACTTCCACAACGAGCTCGGAAGCGCGGCTCGACCGGCTGTTGCGATCAGTCTCAGCGATCGCCCGATCAAAGGCCGCGCTGTAGGCGTCGAGGTCTTGGCGCAACTGTTCAACGCGAGGAGCCATTTGCGGCGCTCTTTCGGAAAGCACACTTTCAATGTCTTGCAACTGGTTGACCGCCTCGGTTTTCGCCGCGATCCGCCGATCTCTCAGATCGTTTTCCTGCTCGGCCAAGAGCCGCGCTGAAGTGTAGCGAAGTTCGCCAAATGTGGCCTTGAACTCGGCCGTTTCGGTGATTGTACGCTCAATCGCATCGGAGACGTGATAGCGGTTCCAGACCTCGTTCATGCCATAGGCGAGTACGATCAGCATCGCGACGCCGAAGACGGCAAAGCCGGCAAAGATAGTGTTGACCTTGGCGGCGATGGGCAGGTTGCGAAACCAGGTCACGCCGAAAGTTGGCTTCGTTCTAAAGTACCCTTCATCGGCAGCGTTCGGGCTTCGCGTTTCCGCGAACTCGCTGTCATCGTGCAGCGCATTCAACGGGCGCCCGCCCGGATCGCGATGGTCCTGCACATTCATCATATTCATGACCGAGGTCCCCAATCTCCGTAAGACATGGCGCAATATGTGAAGGAAATTCGTTAATAACGCCTTTCGGGATCCGCTTCTCGAAGCGCTACCAATTCCTCAAGCGCTCTTACTTGGACTATCCTATATCGCGCCCCGCGGCCCTTTCGGAGGACGTGCAATTATCGCAAGAAGGTGATCAGCGTTCAGCCGCCAAGCTTGATCTGGATTGCGCCTTGTAGAGATCGTCGATCTCATCGTTGGGAAGGGCTTTGTAATAAAGCCATCCCTGAAGCTGATCGGCGCCAGCGACGCGCACCATATCGGCTTGCTCACGTGTCTCGACCCCTTCGGCCGTCACGCTCATTTTGAGCGCGCGCGCCATAGCTATGCTGGAGAGCATCATGGCGCGGCTGCCATCGTCTTGGCCGGCTTGAACAACAAGGCTGCGGTCGAGTTTGAGCTTTTCAAACCGGAATTGACGTAAGAAGCCGATCGAGGCGTATCCGGTCCCGAAATCATCAAGCGAAATGTTGACGCCGAAACCGCGGATCACATCGAGGCTGCGTTCGGCCACGACGGGGTCAAGCACCAGGCACGTCTCGGTGATCTCCAACTCCAAGCGGTTTGGGGCAAAACCCGTTTCTTCGAGAAGCTCGCCGAGCTTGATCGGAAACTCCGGATTGCGCAGCTGTGCGGCGGAAATATTCACCGACAGGCTGATGTCGCCCCAATCGTCTGCATCACACATCGCCTGCCTCAAGACCCAAAGGCCGATCGGATTGATCAGCCCGGTTTCCTCAGCCACCGGAACGAACACCGTGGGGCTGATCGTTTCGCCGTTGGGCCGGGTCCAGCGCAGCAAAGCTTCAACAGCGACGATACGTCCTTGTTCCGCGTTGACGAGCGGTTGGTAGGCAATGCTGAATTCGCCATTGGTCAAAGCTGCGCGCAAATCATCCTCGATTTCGCGGACCGCTTCGCGGCGCTGATCGAACGTCTCGTTGAACCATGTGCAGCGCATCTTGCCGCCGCGCTTGGACATATACATGGCGACATCGCTGCGGCGGAGCATCTCGGACGAAGCCAAAGGCGCTTCGGCTGTGCTGCGCGCGAAGCCAATGCTGGCACCCACGCTTATGTGCCGTTCGCCGACCGGGATCGGGCTGCCCAATCGTTCCAAAAGCCCACGGCATATGCCTTCTAGGATAGTCCCAGCGACTGGGCCTCCCATCACAGCGGCGAACTCGTCGCCGCCCAGCCGATAACATGTCGCTTCGTCGCCGCACACGTCGCGCAGCATGTTGGCGCAGATCTGGATCAACTGATCGCCTACCGCATGGCCGAAATGGTCGTTGACCTGCTTGAAACTGTCGAGGTCGATCAGCGCGATTGCAACTTCGTCGTTTTCCCTCGTGAGCGCTTCGATGTCCGCGTGGAGGGATCGACGATTGGGGAGAAGCGAAAGCTGATCGGTGGAACTGATCGTTTCCAGATCGCTCACGCCAGCGAATCCGCTCTTGAAAAGTAACAAAACAGTGGCCGCGTAAATCAGCGCGCCAGAGATCAGGAGGGGTATCGGAGATCGAAATTCAATCTGGTCGCTTGCGATCACAACCAGGGCAATCAGGGCCATCACCAAGGTGACAGAAGCGATCGGTAAGCCAAAGGCACCCCAAGAGGATAGGCGTATCGATCTGGCCTTTTCACTCACACCTGCTGTCCCCGAATGGCTTTTGTTCGGTCCATCGCTTGGCGAACCGTTTGGAAAAATCGCTAAAGAGGATTGGCTAAAGAAGCGTAAAAGCTCCCGAAGCGCGGCTGTTTATCCGCGCTTTTCGGCCGTTTATTGGTTAGCGTTCGGTCAGCTCGGCTGCGGGCCGGCGATCACACCTGCTATGAGAGCGCAACGGGTTTTGCGTCGCGCTTAGGGCGTATAGGCTGACCCGCTCCGCACATGGAACAAAAGCGGTGGTCTGCCCCACAACCGTTTCTCCAGCGCCCAGCATCAGATATCCATCCACCGCCATCGCGCTCGCCAGACGCGCAAACGCCCGTTCGCGGTTCACTTTGTCGAAATACAGCAGCACATTGCGGCATAGAATGAGATCAAAGCGATCCCTCGTAGGCGGCTCATTCAGGACGTTGTGTCGCTCAAAGCGCGTAATCTTGCGTGTGCCGGGTTTGATCTGCCATCCCGCGAGCGTTTCGTCGAAGTGTCGGAGCATCTCGATAACACCAAGCCCGCGCTGCACTTCGAATTGGCTGTAAAGGCCGCTTCGCGCCGCCTCGATAGCGCGTTCGGAGACATCTGTGCCAAGGATATCGATCGTCCAGCCGTGCCAACGCTCGGGGTTGTCGGCGAAGAGCATCGCGATGGACTGCACCTCCTGCCCGGTCGAACACCCCGCAGACCAAATCGACAACCTCCGTATGTCGGCGCGCTTGCGTGCCAGATCGGGTAGGACCAGATCAGGAAGCTGGTCGAAAGTGGGCTTGTCGCGGAAGAAATAGGTTTCGTTGTTGAGCAGCGCCTCGACGATTTGCTGGGTTAGCGCTCGCCGCTGGGACTGCGTGTCTTGGCTGTCGAGCAAGCAGACCAGTTGGTCGACATTGCTGATCCCGTATTCTCGGAAAACACCGCCAAGCGCGCTGCTGACGCGCCACCGGCGGTTTTCTGTAAGATGCTGCCCGGTGTGCTCCGCGAGAAGGTCGGCAATGATCTGGTGGGAGGCGTGATGCGCGTCCATTCTCAACGCGCCTTAGCTTTGCTCAGAGGCGGCGGCAATCCGCGCGGCTTTCATCAGCGCTTGGCCAAGCTGTTCAGGCGGCGCCACAAGGCTGGAAAGACCCGCCTTGGTGACCGCGCCCGGCATTCCCCAGACCGCGCTTGATTCCGCATCTTGGGCAACTACCGTCGCTCCCGCTTCGACAAGGGCCTGCGCCCCCTGAAGCCCGTCGCGTCCCATACCCGATAGAACGACGCCCAAGACGCGCCCTTGGCACGCCTCAGCAAGGCTTTCGAACATCGGATCGACGGAAGGTAGGCAGCCGCTAGGCGCAGGCGCTGATAGGGTGCGCGTGACCAAACGATCACCGTGGCGCTGCACCTGCATGTGGCCGTGACCGGGCGCGATGGCGACTTCGCCGCGGCGGATTTCGGTCCCATCTTCGGCGATCACGGCGCGGCGCGCGCAGGCCATTTCGACCTGACGGGCGAACACAGGAATGAAAGAGGCGGGCAAGTGTTGGGTAATGAGAATGGGAAGATCAAATTCGGGCGCAAGCTGACGAAGCATGATGTTGAGCGCATGGATGCCCCCGGTCGACGCGCCAATGGCGACGACTTCTGGCGGCCGATCCATCTTGATGGCTAATGAAGCCGTTTTCGGAGGTGTCGGCCTCGTGTTGCCGTCGTCGCCTGCGTCGGTCTCTGAGTTGGAGGCCTTGTCTCGATCACTGCCCAAAGCGCGGATTTTGCTGAGAAGCTGCCCGCGATACTCTTCGTCAAAGCCACCGGGGCGAGGCTTGAGCATCGTATCCGCAGCGCCCATCGAGAGAGCCGATACGGTGTGCTCCGCTCCATCAAGGGTGAGCGAGGAGACGACCAGGACCTGGCCGCCCTCGGCGCGTTTCAAGATCTCGGGAAGGGCGTCTAGGCCACCCATTCCCGGCATTTCCAAATCCAGCAGAATCACGTCAGCCGGAGTCTTCTCCAACTCGGCTAGCGCGCGTTCGGCGCTGCTGGCGGTGCTCACCACCTGCATGGTTTGGTCCTCTTCGACCATGCGCTTGAAGATCGTGCGCACGGTGAGCGAATCGTCGACGATCATCACCCGGATGGTCGGAGACCGCTTTTCCCAAGTGTTACGGCGTTTCGTAGGGATCGGCACGGGCGTCATAGGCGCGTTCACGCAAACCCGACCAATTGCAGTTTGATCTGAAGGGTTTCGTGATCGAACGGCTTCATCACATATTCGTCTGCGCCAGCGGAAATGGCTTCGCGAATGTGAGCGACGTCATTTTCGGTGGTGCAAAACACGACCTTCGGTTGGTCGCCGCCGGGCCTTTTGCGCAGTTGAATGATGAACTCGATGCCCGTCATCACAGGCATGTTCCAGTCGAGGAGAATCACATCGGGCATCGCCTCCTCGCAGGCGACTAGGCCCTCTTTACCATTCTCGGCTTCACTCACGGTGAAACCCAGCGTCTCAAGGATATGCCGCGAGACTTTCCTAATGACACGCGAGTCGTCGACGATGAGGCAGGTCTTCATGAATCACCCTTGTTGCACTCAATGAGGCGTAAAGCGCAGCGGTAACTATTGAATTAAGCCGCGGCTCCCGTCGCGGCGGGGCCAGCGATGAGAGCGGCCAGATCGACCAGCAGACCTGGGCCAATGGCCGTTTCCACCATTCCAAGCGCCACGCGAGTCCATTCGGCGCCAAAGCCACCCGGCACGCTATCCGGACTGGTTTGACCCGACGCGATGTCCTCTATCGCATCAACAACCAACGCGTAGGAATGCCCCCCCACGGCAACCACGGCAGCGCGTGGGTCGGTTTCCCAAGACGCCGGGTCCAATCCCAGCGCCTTGCGGCAATCGATCACGGTCAGCGCTTGGCTGCGCAGGGCGGTGATTCCGGCAATGAAGTCAGGGCTGCGCGGGACAGGCGTGATTGCGCCAAGTTCGATCACCGATTTGACGTCGCCAGCCGGCAACGCGCAGCGGCGACCAGCGATCTGAGTCATAACGAGCAGTTCACTCATGCGGCTTCCCCTTTCGCGTCCGCCGAGGAACTCTTGAGCGAGATCCGGGCTTTGCGCAAAGCGTCGGTGAGGCCTTCGCGATCGTAGCGATAGATCGTGTCGCTTGCGCCGCTCTCTGGATGATCGCGCAATCGGATGACCGGGTTGGTGAATTCCCAATCCAGCGCTTTGGCCGCCTCGTATTCGTCTTCGAACCAGATCGCGATTTCACACTCGTTTTCCGGGGTCCCGATCTCGACGACGTCGTAACCTACAGCGTTCACCAGCGGGGCTAGGATCGTGCGGGCCCATTCGCCATCAGGCAAGCGGCAGGTGGGGCGCGCCACCGGCGTAGAGGCTTCGCCGTGCTGCGCAAACAGCGCGTGGCTATCCATAAGGGCGACCGTCTGGTCGTTGACCAGAGTGATCGCTTCCACGAGCGGATCATCGGGTTCAGGGTTGAGGTCTTGCGTAAGCTCCACCGCGTCTTCGATGGCGCGCACCGCGTAAAGAAGATCGCTTGCACCATCCGAAAGGCGCAGTAAGCGCAGCTTGGGAGCGGGTATGGGGCCGTCCGGCAGGCCAACCAGAGGGAGGATCAACCCGTCAATAACAACCCGGGCGCGTGACGAGGTGAGATCAATGGCTTCGGCGGGGGTGGTCTCAATACGCTGCACGACTTCCAATCGGATAGCGCGGCGGCGGCCGTCGAAATCGGTAAACAGCATCGCGCGCTGAACGCGCTCCTCATGGTGCGTCTTTGTTTCGAGCGCGTCGTTAAGAACTCGCGTCCGCGCGTCAGAAACCAAACCGTAATTCGAAGCGATGTTGGTCACATCGAGCAGAAGAACGGGCTGGCCATCGTCAAGCAGGGTGGAGCCTGCATAGAGGCCGCTCTTCATCACCGCTGGGGCCAGCGGCTTGACGACGATGTCGCCATGGCTGTGGATCGCATCAACCGCGAGCGCGAACAGGTCTCCACTCGCAAGGCGCAGCATAACCATCGATCGATCCGCGCCTTCCGACGCTTCCGGGTCAAGATTCAGGACGTCCGCCAGCTCAAGGCAGGGCACGCGTTGGCCGCGAAACGTAACGAGCGAGGTTTCGCCCATACGGGTAAGATCGAGCGCTTTGGACGACGCGTGGATAATCTCTTCGACATAGCTTTGCGGGATCGCAAATCGCTGCCCAGCAATCTGGACGGTGAGACCGGCGATGATGCTAAGCGTCAGCGGGATCTGTAAGGTGAACAAGGTGCCCACGCCCGTGGTGCTCGACACCTTGATGCTGCCGCCCACGCGCTCAAGATTTTCGCGCACAACGTCGAGGCCGACGCCTCGGCCTGAGACGTTGCTCACTTCCTTGGCCGTTGAAAAGCCGGGTTCGAATATCAGCTGGAGGATCTTCTCGCGGTCCATCGCGCTTCGTTCACCTGGCGTGATAAGGCCCGTCGCCAGCGCTTTTTCGGCAATGCGTTCTTCGTCAATTCCGCGCCCATCGTCGCTGACCACGATAGAGATCGTATTGCCCGATTGGCGCGCGGCAATCGAAAGAAAAGCGCTTTCGCGCTTCCCGATTGCCAGTCTTTCGCTGGGTGGTTCGATGCCGTGATCTATCGCGTTACGAATGATGTGCGTTAGCGGATCGCGGACCGTCTCGATCATTTCGCGGTCGAGCTCGACGTCCCCACCTTCAAGGTCGATCAACACTCGCTTGTCGAGTTCAGCCGAGAGGTCGCGCACGAGACGCGGGAGCGAGCTAAACAGCGTTTCGATCCGCTGCATACGCATGCGCGTAATGGCGTCGCGCACGTCCGAAAGAATACTGGTCAGGCGCTCAAAAGGGCCATCAATTGTTGGCTGATTGCCAGCCTCGCGCAATCGGTGGGCCAAGTCGTTGCGCGCCAGCACCATGTCCGAAACGCCGCTCATCACGCGGTCGAGCAAGTCCACGGGCAAACGAATAGTGCGCTGCGTGGTCTGCGCGCTGGGCGTAGCGGATTGAGGATTAGGGTCTGCGTGATCCAGTTGCGGCTCAGACGCAATCTCGTCGACCGCCGAAATCTCATCACCCTCATCTTGGTCGCTTAGCGACGCGATTAAAACGGTGTCCTCTCCACCGGGGCATTGCCCGTTCGCCTCAATCGCGTCGACCAATTCGACAATGCGATCAATCACCGCAAGCACGGCGGTCACCAACTTGGCGTTGGCTTCGCGGCGCCCGGCGCGCACATCCGCTAACGCGTCTTCGGCGGCGTGACTCAACTCGGCCAAGCGGGGAAAATCAAAGAACCCGCAATTGCCTTTCACCGTGTGAACGAAGCGGAATATGGCATCGACGCGCGACCCATCGCCTGGATTGGCTTCCCAAGCGATGATTTCGCTTTCGCTCGCCTCCAGCATCTCGCGTGTTTCGGCGACGAAGTCGGCCAGCAGGTCGTCCATGTTGCGCAGCGCCCCCAAGGGTGATCGGTCCAAAAGCCGGTACCTGTATGGCGGGGGATGGTTAACGAAGGGCTACTGCGCTTAAATGCCAAAGGTCCATTTTATCGCTTGCGCGCGCGGCCTAGCACCCACCAAATCAGCGCTACTCCCGTCAACGCTCCAAATACGTTCGCCGCAAGCTCGGCGGCGTAAATGGCGGAGGAGCCCCATGCCTGATCCAACAGTAAAGCAAAGGGCAACATCACTAGAAAAACGCGCAATATCGATTGGGTGAGCGCGTACGAAGCCTTGTCGACCGCGTTCAGAATGCCATTGGCCACAATCAGAATACCGAACCCGGCGTACCCCCACGCGGCGATGTGGAGATAAAGCGCGAACTCTTCGATGACAGCGGGATCGTTCGTGAAAAGATCGGCGCACGCCTCAGCTCCCCATGTCATCAACACGGCTATGCCAAGCCCCCAGACAACACAAAACCCGCCTGCCCAGATGGCCGCCTCTCGCGCTCGGTCGTATTCGCGTGCGCCCCAATTTTGCCCAACGATGGCGCCGATCGACCCCGACAAAGCCAGCAGGGGCACCGTGGCGAAGCTCTGCAATCGTCCTGCGGCCCCAAAGCCCGCGACCGCGTCTTGGCCTTGCGCGGCGATCAACGCGGTTAGGATAGAGAGCCCGATCGGATTGATCGCGTTGGAAAACGCGGCAGGCCCGCCCACCCGCAAAATCGAGACGGCCGGATCAACAAGACTGCCTTTGGCCAACAAACTGAAATCCAGCGGAATGCTGGCTTGGCGCACCATGATCACGCCAAAGCCTACGCCAACCGCCCAGCCAATGATGGTCGCATAGGCTGCGCCAACGATGCCCATTCCGTCGAAGCCAAACGCGCCGGTAATCAGGATGGGATCAAGGATCCAGTTGGCAATAGCGAAGGACAGATTGACGTAGCTCGCGCGTCGCGCTTCGCCCTGCGCTCTTAGGACACCGCTCAGGCCCATAATGGCGATCTGCAAGGGAAAGCCGAGCGCGAAGGGCACCATGTACACTTTAATGAGCGGCAGCACGTGCTCGGGCGCGTTCATTACGTCGAACAAGGGATCAATTCCCGCAAACACGGCAAGGGCGATCGCAACGCCCGTGATGAGCGCAAACACGATACCGAAATTGGCGCGCCGCGCCGCTTTGTCTTCGTCACCTTCGCCGAGCGCGCGGCTCACCATCGAGTTGATACCCACCATCACACCCACGCCAAGCGAGGCGAGCGCAATAGATATCGGGAAAATGAATGAGATCGCGGCGAGGGCGTCTCCGCCCAATTGGCCGATGAAGTAGGAATCAACGAGTCCGATCGACATGATCGCGGCGACACCGACGATCCCCGGCAGCGTTTGCCCGATCAGATGCCCGGTGATCGGCCCGGTCGTGAGCTTCGCGACGCTGGATGCGTTGGCTTCGCGCGCGCTCCCTTCATTGGGCTTAATATCGGTTGCCGGGGATTTCGTAGTCATGAAGCGGCGCGCCTAGCGGGGGAGGGGCAGGTGCGCAAAACAAAATACCTTCGTGACGAGACAGTTCGATTATCTGTTCGCTCAACGCCTTTGAGGTTCGCGAAGTTCCGTAAGGGCTCATTGCAGAAAGCCTTGTCGTCCCTCCCATCGCTATGCGATACGGTGAAGCAAGAGCAGGACAAGAGCGAAAGGATCGTTACATGGCCACCCAATTGAAGCCGACTATCGAATGCACCCCTGAAGAGTGGCAGGCCCGTCTGGATCTGGCCGCGTGCTATCGAATCTTCGATCACATGGGTTGGTCGGAATCGATCTACAATCACATTTCGGTCAAGGTGCCGGGCGAAGAAGACACTTTTCTCATCAACCCGTTTGGCCTTCTCTATGACGAAGTGACCGCATCGAACTTGGTGAAGATTGATGTCGAGGGCAACAATGTCGGCCCGTCGCAATACATGGTCAACAAAGCCGGCTTCACCCAGCACGCCTATTTCCACAAGCATCTGGGCGCGCGCGCGCACGCGATTTGCCACGTCCACACCACGGCGACGATGGCGGTGTGCAGCCACGAAGATGGCCTGATTCCCACCAACTTTTACGCCTGCAATTTCCAGGATCAGATTGGCTATCACGACTTCGAGGGCGTGACCGTTCGCGAAGAAGAGGGTGAGCGCCTTGTCGAAAACCTCGGCAATCACACGATCCTGATGCTGCGCAATCACGGCCCCGTTGTCATGGACAAGACCATTCAGGGCATGTTCGTGAAAATGTGGGCCTTGCAGCGCGCGTGCGAGATTCAGGTCGCGACCGTCGGTATGGGCAAGCCTAAGGTTGTCCCGCAAGAGGTGATCGACGTGCACCAGCGTGATCTTTCGGTCATGCAGGGTCAGGGCGGGGCCGGCATGTTCGATTTCGAGGCGTGGAAACGCCGTGTTTCAAAGATTGACGACAGCTGGCGTTCGTAATCCTGCACAATTAAGGCGGCTTCTATGTCGCGCATGACCATCAACGATCGCCCGGTCGAGTTCGATCTCGATCCGCGAACCCCTCTGCTTTACGCGCTGCGTGAGGCCGCCAACCTCACCGGTACGAAAAGCGGCGGCGGGCAGGAAAACTGTTCGTGCGGGGTGTGCATGGTCTTGGTCGACGGTGTCGCGCTTCGATCATGCCAGATCACTTTGGCCGAGGCGGAAGGACGCCTTGTCACGACGATTGAAGGGTTAAGCGCGGATCGCACTCACCCGGTGCAGCAAGCTATGGTGGCGGAACAGGCGATCCA
>JBCCKJ010000020.1:0-15813 GCA_039027455.1 Pseudomonadota bacterium
TCCGCCGATCCGCTTGGACGGGCTGCTCGCGCGCCTTGATGGGCTGGGTCCGCAATTGCAGGAACGCAGCGAAGGGCCTTCTTGGGACGCCTTCACCAAGGGTTTGAGCGAACTGTTCGTCATTCGGCGCGAATCGACGCCGTCGAGCCAGCCCGAACGCCGACTGGCCCGCGCGCGCTACGCGCTGGAGCAAGGGCGTGTGCGCAGCGCGATCGAGGAAGTACGCGGCATGCCCGGCGCGGAACGGGCGGAGGCTTGGATTGCCGACGCGGAACGTTTTGCGGCTGCGATGGAAGCGCTTGAGAATATTGAGGCCGCCGCCGTGCTCGATCAACGCGGGTTGCGCGATGGTTCGGGCAATCGCGTCGCACAGCCCAGCGCGCTCGATGCCGCCAGCTAGTTTTCCGCTCTAAGCGCGCAAAAGCTCGGGCAAATCGCCCGAAACGCCGCGCGCCTCGTCCATGAAGAAGTCCTTAAGCAGCCCGGCCCGCTGAACACCGGCCATGCCCAGGCGCCGGATGGCTGAGGCCGCTGGGCCAGGGACACCGAACAATCGCGTGAGACCATCGGTGGCGAGCGCCACCATGAAACTGTCGAGCCCGCGCCAGTTTTCATACCTTTTGAGCAATTGCGAGTCGCCCGGATCGAGTCCCAGCCTCGCGCCATCGGCGAGCACTTCGACCAAAGCCGCCGCGTCGCGAAGTCCGAGGTTTAAGCCCTGCCCTGCAATCGGGTGGATGCCATGCGCGGCGTCCCCCACGAGCGCCAAACGCTCATCGGTGATCTTGGCGGTGTGGTGGAAGCCAAGCGGCCAGCTGGAACGGTGCCCTACGCTGGTCACTTCGCCCAGCACATCGCCCATGCGTTTCTGCACTTCGGCAAGAAAGGCGCGGTCGCCCAGCTTCATCACGCCTTTTCCGTCCTCTTCCGAAACCGTCCAAACGAGCGAGGAACGGTGCGTGCCGTCTTCATCATCGTTCAGCGGCAGAAGCGCGAATGGCCCGGCGGGATAGAAGATCTCCCACGCCACGTTGTCGTGCGGCTTGGAATGGGTCAGCCCGGCGATGACCGCGCGGTGTTTGTAGTCCCATTTCGCCAAGCTGAAGCCCGCCTCTTCGCGCGTCGGCGATTGGCGCCCTTCGGCGGCCACCATCAGGCGGCCCTTAAGCTTCTCTCCGCTGGCCAGTACGGCGGCCACACCGAATTCGGAGCGCTGGCGTTCGACCACTTCGGCCTTGGAGACCCAGTGGATCAGTGGTTCGTCCGCCGCGGCCTCAAAAAGCGCCAAGCGAAGGCGGCGATTGGGGAACATCCGGCCCAGCGTGCCTTGGTCGGCGTCGGGTTCAAAATCGATGCGACCGGGCTTTTGCTGATCGGTAACCGCGATCGAAGCGATATCGCAGGCGAACTCCTCCAGCCCCTCGGCGATGCCGATATTGGTGAACATGTGCCAGCTGGCGGTCGAAATGGCGGTGGCGCGGTCGTCAAACCCTTCGGCGGTAAGCTCCGCTGGGTCCGCGCGATCGATGACGTGGCTCGACAGGCCTTTCTTTGCCGCCGCCAGCGCTAGCGCCATTCCTACGAGACCCCCACCAAGGATCAGCAGATCGCGGGTTTCCTGCGTGTCGCTCATAGTGTCACCTTGCGCGCGTTGTTTGCGAATACCATGTCACCCGCTCTAAAGGCTCCCCGGTGATCCACGCAAGATTCTTCCCCCTTTCGCTCAAACACTTCGTTGCATGGGTTTTTGCGTGCCTCGCAAGCGTTGCGCTGGCGAGCTCGGTGAGCGCGCAGGACGAGTTGGAGCGGCCCTATTACGGCGATGCGAACATCTCGGTGGAATTGCTGGCCGACGGCCTGCCCCAAGCGGGCGAGGAGTGGATCCTCGCGCTCAAATTCACCCCCAGCGCGCCCGAATGGCACGGCTATTGGAAGAACCCCGGCGACGCGGGGCAGGGCCTGCGTCTCGAATTGGATCTGCCCGAAGGCTGGCAGATGGGTGAGGCGCTCTATCCTGTGCCCGAACGGCTGCTGATCGGCGATTTGATGAACCACATTTACGAGGGCGAATACGCAGTCCTCGTACCGGTTCAGGTGCCCGCCGATGCGACGATCGCAGGCGTGCCGACCCTGACGGGCTATGTGGAATTTCTGGCCTGCACGGATCGCGTGTGCGTGCCGCAAGACGCGGTGTTGGAAGCGGGCATTGGCCTTGGCGATTTTCCGAAATGGCGCGCGCAGGTCGCGCCCTTGCTGGACGCGAAAGGCGCGTTCGAAATATCCAGCGGCGCGCTGCGCCTCGCGGTGCCGCTGCCCGAAAGCGTTGAGCTGAGCGACCCACATGTCTTCGTCGCAAACGAGGAAGTGGTCGATTACGCCGCGGCGCAGACCTTTCGTCGCGCGGGCGATACGCTGACGGTTGAGGTGCCGCTTCGCCGTGAAGACGCACAAGTCTCTGAGATCGAAGCGATCCTCTCCTTTGGCGGAGAAACGGGCGTGCGCTTTGTGGCGGAGCCTGGCGAAGTGCCAACGGGCGGCGAACAGATCGCGGGACCAATGGGCCCCAGCCTGCCCCCGCTATGGACGCTGGCCTTGGGCGCGCTCGTCGGCGGGTTGATCCTCAACATCATGCCCTGCGTCTTCCCGATACTCAGCTTAAAGGCGCTCAGTCTAGCGCGCGCGGGCGAGAGCGAGGCGGCGGCGCGGGTGGAGGGCGTAGCGTACACGGCGGGCGTGGTGCTCGCCTGTGTGGCGCTGGGCGCGGTGATGCTCGCCCTGCGTGCGGCGGGCGAGCAAGTCGGCTGGGCGTTTCAACTCCAAGAGCCTTCGGTTGTGATTGTTCTGCTGATCCTCGCCGCCGCGATCACCGCCAACTTTGCCGGCGTGTTCGAACTGCCGAGTATCGACACGGGCGGCGGCGCGAATAAGGGCGCAGGCGGCGCGTTCGCCACAGGGCTGTTGGCCGCCTTTGCCGCAACGCCGTGCACCGGGCCGTTCATGGCGGCGGCTTTGGGAGCGGCGCTGCTGCTGCCCGCGCCGCTCGCGCTGCTTCTGTTCGCGATGCTGGGCCTCGGGCTGGCTTTGCCGTTCCTCGCGCTAGGCTTGATTCCCGCTCTGCGCCGGCGCCTGCCCAAGCCCGGCGCGTGGATGGACACGTTCCGCCGTGTGATGGCGATCCCGATGGGGCTTACTGCGCTGGCGCTGATCTGGCTCACCGCGCAGCTTGGCGGGCGCGGATTTGCCATGTTCGCTTTGGTGACGACTTTCGGGGTCATTCTGGCCTTCTGGGTGGTGGGCCGGTTGCAGCGCGCGGGCAAGATGGCGTGGCCCGCGCTTGGCCTGATCGCCGCGCCTTTCCTGCTGTTCGGCGCCTTTGCCTTGCCCGCCAGCTTTGCGCCGCCCAGCCGCGACGCCGGCGCTTCGCTGTTGGCCGCGCGCGAATTCTCGCCCGAAGCGCTCGCGGAGGCGCGCGCATCGGGGCAGCCCGTCTTCCTGTGGTTCACCGCCGATTGGTGCGTGACCTGCAAAGTGAACGAGAGCGTGGCGATTGAGCGGGAAGCCACGCGCGCCGCGTTCGAGGATGCGGGAGTGATAGCGATGGTCGGCGATTGGACAGTGCGCGACGAAGAGATCACGGCGTTTCTCACCGATCAGGGCGCAGCGGGCGTGCCGCTTTACCTCTGGTATGAACCGGGCGCGGGGCCCGAGCAGCTTCCGCAAGTGCTGACACCCGACACTCTTCCCGAGCTGGCCAAACGCACGCGCTAGCGCGCCGGTTTCAGATCCGCTTCGTCTGAAAGCTCGTTTGGAAGCGGCTCACCAGTCCGGCACGCGTCAATAAGCTCGCCGGGCAGTGGGCTGGGATTGAGGACGACCATACCGGCGCCCGGCACCGTCGCCGTAAGCTGTCGAGGCCCCGCCAAGGGCTCCCAGACGGTGTCGGACGCCTCCACGGTCCCATGCCAGCCGGGGCGATCGTTGACATTGGCGTCGACGGAGATGCGGCCAATATGCCCGTTGCCCACGAGAGCCAGCAGCGCTCCCGCGCCTTCGTCAGCAGGGGATAGTCGGCTAATCTCCATCAAGGGTTCGGGCGCGGTCTTGGCATCGAGGCATTCCAGCGCCATCAGCGCCGGAGCCCCCGGCTTGCCATAGAGCAGGCGATTTTCGGATAGGGGTGACACCTTCCAAACAGCGCCTTCGGTGTCAGGTGAGGGAAGGGGAGACGAGGCGTAGGTCGGTTCCGAGGTCGGCGCACCGCCTCGAAGGTCGACGTCGGTCGGCGGCGGCTTGCACGCGCTAAAAAATAGCATCGCTGCAGATACAGCCGCGCTGACTGCAAAGGACTGCCGGATCATCGCGCTCGGATAAACGCGCGGATATCCTCGCTCAGCTGCGCGCGGTCTTCGTCGCGAACATACATCATGTGGCCCGCGTCGTAGTATCTGTAGGTGATCCGATCCTGCGGGATCCCCACCCGATTGAGCGAATACTCCGCGCCGAAAAAGGGCGTGGCGAAATCGTAATAGCCTTGCGCGTTGAAGACCTTCAGACCGCTGTTTTGGCGCATGGCCCGGCCAATAAACGGAGCGACGTTAAGATAGGCGTTGCGCCCGCTCACTTCATAGGTCCAGTCCCAATAGCGCCCCGGCTCGCGCCCGATCGAATTGTACCCACGCTGGGTTTCAAAGCCGAGCCCTTCGCGCGCCCATTGGTTGATCGCGGCGGTGTAGCCCCCATCGATGCCGTAAAAGCTGGGGTCGCTATCGGGGTATTCGCCCGCGCTGTCGTAATCGGTGCCGGTGTAGCGCGCGTCGAGCCGCCCGATCGTGAGGCCGCGATCGCGCAAGAGCTCTTTGTAAAAGCGTCGGCTGGTGACGCGGAGGTTGGCGCTTTCCAAATAGGCTTCCGAAAGCCCGGTCAGCTCGGATAAGCGTTTGCGCACCGCGGCACGCTCGTCCGCGGGCAGGCTCTGGCCTTTAAGGAGCGCGCTGGCGAAGGGGCCGATCGCAAACTCGCGCGCCTCTTGCGCGATGGCTTCGACCGAGGCGGCCTGTGCCTTGCCGTGGTAGTAGGCGGCGGCCGCCATGTTGGGCAGCGTCACCACATAGGCCATTTCGTTGCCCGGAACCGGATCGCGGCCGGCGAAATCAAGGATCGTCGAGATCAAGATCAGCCCGTTGAGGCCGAGATCGTTATAGGTTGCCCCTTCGAGTTCATCGACCAGCATCGCCGTTCGGGTCGTGCCGTAGCTTTCGCCGCCGATATATTTGGGGCTCGACCAGCGGGCGTTGTCGTTGACCCAGCGCCGGATCACCTGCGCGATGGCGCGCGCGTCCTGGCGCAGGCCGTAATACTTCTTGGGATCGGTGTCTTTGGTGAGATAGCTGAAGCCCGTGCCCGGCGGATCGATAAAGACGAGGTCGGCGACGTCGAGCAGGCTCGCGGGGTTATCGAGCACGGGGTAGGGCGGTGCGCCATCGTCGCGCGCGTCGCTGGGGATTGCGACCCGCTTGGGCCCAAACGCGCCCATCTGCAGCCACACCGAGCCCGAGCCGGGGCCGCCGTTGTAGATAAAGAAGACCGGGCGCGAGGCGTCCTTGGGGTCTTTAACGTAGGACGTGGTGACAATCACCGCTTCCTGTTTGCCGTCCTCGTTCTCGAGGATCGTTTCGGAAATGGTGGCGGTGTAGCGCATCGAGACGCCGCCAAAGGTTCCCGAATGCTGGGTGGTTTTGACCTGCGCTTCGATCTTCGCGGCGGGCGCGGGTGTTTCCGGCTTCTGTTCCTGCGCGAGGGTGGGCGCAGCGGTGAACGTAAGAACAAGGGCGGCGGCGCTGAGGGCGCTGAGAAGCTGAGTTTTCATGAGGCGCTGTTAAGCAGCCGCACGGCGAGCGATCAAGACTTCTGCCGAGCCATCCAAAGGCCAATCTGGATTCCAACAAACGTCGCGCCTCCTACCAAGGTAAGAAGGACTGCGATGGTGCTTACGATTTCAAAGGGTGTCATAGCTGCGCTCCTGATTGAATGCAGCTCTCCATAAGAGTCCAAATCGACTCCCCGTCAACAAGGGGCCGATTTGGTTAGGGGCCTCGATACCCCCACGCCGAAAAGCCAAGTCATTGGAATTCCGACATTCGACCGCTTCAGTTCGAATCCCTTGATCGAAATTCTTCATAAGAGCTTCGCTATGAAGGGCAACAAATCACGGCTTCCCGCCCATGCGCCGGTATCTTGTCTTGCCATAGCGCGTTTTGCGGGTGCCCGGTTTGCCCTCGGTACTCTTCCCGCGCACGGGCGCTTTCTTCGCTTCGTCGGGCAGGCCCAGTTCGTCGTCCTCGAGCCGCCGGATTTCGTCGCGCAGGCGGCCGGCTTCTTCGAATTCGAGATTGGCGGCGGCGTCGCGCATGCGCTTTTCGAGGTCTTCGATGTAGCTGCGCAGATTGTGGCCGACGAGGTTGTTGACCTCCTCGTCTTCGATTTCGACCGTGACGCCGTCCTTGCTCGCCGCGTCGGCGACGATGTCGGCGATGTCGCGCTTGATCGTTTGCGGCGTGATGCCGTTTTCCTTGTTGAACTCTTCCTGCTTTTCGCGGCGGCGGTCGGTTTCCGCCATCGCGCGCTCCATCGATCCGGTGACGCGATCGGCGTATAGGATGACGCGGCCATCGACGTTGCGCGCAGCGCGGCCGATGGTTTGCACAAGGCTGGTCTCGGAGCGCAGGAAGCCCTCCTTGTCCGCGTCCAAGATGCAGACCAGCCCGCATTCGGGGATGTCGAGGCCTTCGCGCAGCAGGTTGATCCCGATCAGCACGTCATAGACGCCGAGCCGCAGGTCGCGGATCAGCTCGATACGCTCCAGCGTTTCCACGTCGGAGTGCATGTAGCGGACCTTCACGCCGGCCTCGTGCATGAATTCGGTCAAGTCCTCGGCCATCCGCTTGGTCAGCGTGGTGACGAGCGTGCGATAGCCCTTCTTGGCGGTCGCGAGGCATTCCTGAATGCAGTCCTGCACCTGATCTTCGACGGGGCGGATTTCGACAGGCGGATCAATCAGGCCGGTCGGGCGGATGACCTGTTCGGCGAAGACGCCGCCGGTCTGCTCAAGCTCCCACGGGCCGGGCGTGGCGGAGACGCAGAAGGTCTGCGGGCGCATCGCGTCCCACTCGTTGAAGCGAAGCGGGCGGTTGTCGATGCAGCTGGGCAGGCGAAAGCCATATTCGGCCAGCGTGATCTTACGCCGATGGTCCCCGCGCGCCATCGCGCCGATCTGCGGCACCGTCTGGTGGCTCTCATCGACGAACAGCAGAGCGTTCTCGGGCAGGTATTCAAACAGGGTGGGCGGCGGTTCACCCGGTAGGCGTCCGGTGAGGAAGCGCGAATAGTTCTCGATCCCGTTACAGCTGCCCGTGGCCGCGATCATTTCAAGGTCAAACTGGGTGCGCTGTTCGAGCCGCTGGTGCTCCAGCAGCTTGCCTTCCGTCTCCAGCTCTTTGAGCCGTTCGGCCAGTTCAAATTTGATCGCTTCGGTGGCCTGCTTCATCGTCGGGCCGGGCGTCACATAGTGCGAATTGGCGTAGACGCGCACGGTGTCGAGCTTGGCGCCGGTCTTGCCCGTTAGCGGATCAAATTCCGCAATCTCTTCAATCTCATCGCCGAAGAAGCTGATACGCCATGCCATGTCTTCGTAGTGGCTGGGGAAGATCTCCAGATTGTCTCCGCGCACGCGAAAGCACCCGCGCGCAAAGGCCGCATCGTTGCGCTTGTATTGCAGGGCGACCAGCTTGCGGATGATCTCGCGCTGGTCGACCGTCTGATCTTTCTTGATGTCAAAGATCATCGCCGAATAGGTCTCGACCGAGCCGATGCCGTAGAGGCACGAAACTGAGGCAACGATGATCACATCGTCGCGTTCGAGCAGCGCGCGGGTGGCTGAGTGGCGCATCCGGTCGATCGCCTCGTTCACGCTCGACTCTTTCTCGATATACGTGTCCGAGCGCGGCACGTAGGCCTCGGGCTGGTAATAGTCGTAGTAGCTGACGAAATACTCGACCGCGTTGTTGGGGAAGAAGCTCTTCATCTCGCCATAGAGCTGCGCGGCGAGAATTTTGTTTGGCGCGAGGATCAGTGCGGGGCGCTGCAATTCCTCGATCACCTTGGCCATGGTGAAGGTTTTGCCCGACCCCGTAACGCCCAGCAGCGTCTGTGTCTGGTCCTCTTCGCGCGCGCCTTGCACCAATTCGGCAATCGCAGTCGGCTGATCCCCGGCGGGTTCGTAATCGGAGACGATCTCGAACCGTCTGCCCGGCATCGACTTTTCGGGGCGCGCGGGGCGGTGCGGGGTGAATTCCTCCCCGGTTTCGGGCTCTTGCAGCCCGCGTCGAATGATCAATTCAGCCATAGGGTCAGATATGCGGGCAGCCGTCGCTGTTGTGAAGTGCCGCCACGCGCCCTAGCGTGCGATTTCAGAAATTGGGGCATCACATCAAAGCGGCTTTGGGGAGATGGGTGATGAAAAACGGAGTTGTGGGCGCGATTATTTTGGCGAGCGCGGTCGCCGTGGGTGCGCAAACCGTTGACCCCGACATGAAGCCGCAGCCGGGCGAATATGAATCGCGCATGGAAGTCATTTCCGTCAGTATTCCCGGAATGCCCGCGAATATGGCTGACATGATGCGCGGCGCGATGAACCGCACCACCAAGTTCTGTTTGACTGCGGAAGACGTGGAAGAGGGCTTCAAGGCCGCGATGCGCCGCTCCCAAGACGGGGAATGCCAATTCGAGCGCTTCAATGCGGTCGATGGAAAGATTGACGCCGTTATGATCTGCCAGACGGAAACCGGCCCGATGACCATGAATATGAACGGGACCGGCTCGCCCACGCAATCGGATGTGACGATGAATGTCTTCGGCGACATGGGCATGGGCGAAGGACCCATGAACATGAAAATGCGGGTGATCCAGAACCGGCTCGGCAGCTGCTGACACGCTCAACTCGGGCGATTTAGGAGATTTTTATGCGATTTCTTTGGTGCACGTCCCTGGCCGCTTTGGCTCTAACAGCTTGCGGCGGATCGGGGGAGATCGAAGCCGACGCGGATGGCGACGGCACGATCACCAGCGCAGAAGCGCGCGCCGCGGTTGAAAGGGCAGGCGGAAACGTCAAGCCGCTGCCTGGCCAGTACGCGACCACCATTACCTTGATCGAGGCGAGTATTCCCGGCGCTCCGCCTGAAATGGCGCAGATGATGGGGCAGGCGATGAACCGGACCAGCGAGCATTGCCTCACACCCGAAATGGCCGAGCGCGGATTTGAGGATTCGATCAAGAAGGGTCAGAGCGACGCTTGCACGATTGACAGCTTTTCCATTGATGATGGCGACGTGGCCATGAAAATGACGTGCTCCGAGGCGGATATGGCTGAAGTCTCGGTCGACCTGAATGGAACCGTCACTCCGACCAGTTCGGATATGATTATGGCGATGGACGGCACCATCCCCCAATTGGGAGCGATGCAAATGAAGATGGGTTTCAAGCAAGAGCGCATTGGCGAATGCCCAGGTTGATCGTCAGACATAGCGCTGAGGCCCAAGCTGCTTTGAAGCCTTTCTTTTTCGGTTCGCTGCGCTAGTATTTCGCGCATGCAGCATTCGCATCAGGCATCGGGGGCTGGCGCGCAAACCGACGGTCCGCTCAACTTCGATGAGATGACGGACGCAAATGGAGCCGTGCGTCCGGCCTACGCGGATTACAACGGCTGGCTCTCCGAACAGGACGCTACGTGGCTGAAGCGCAAGAGCGCCGAGGCGGATGACAGTTTTCGCCGGACGGGGATCACCTTCAATGTCTATGGAGAGGACGAGGCGGAGGAACGCCTGATTCCATTTGACATGGTGCCGCGTATCATCACCGCGTCTGAATGGCGTAAGCTAACCCGCGGGATTGAACAGCGGGTGCGAGCGCTCAACAGTTTCCTGTACGATCTCTATCACCGGCAAGAGATTATTCGCGCGGGCCGTGTGCCCGAACGCCTGTTCCGCCACAACGACGCGTGGCTCGCCAACATGGTGGGCTTCACACCGCCCGGCGGCATTTATACGCACATTGTCGGCATCGATCTGGTGCGGACCGGGCCCGATGAGTTCTTCGTGCTGGAGGACAACGCGCGCACGCCTTCCGGGGTCTCCTACATGCTGGAGAACCGCGAGACGATGATGGCGATGTTCCCCGATCTGTTCAGCCGCGTACCGGTGGAGCAGGTCTCGAATTATCCGCGCCGTTTGGCCCGAAGTCTGGCGGCCTGCGCCCCGCCCGCTTGCTCGGGTAAACCCACGGTCGCGGTTCTGACGCCCGGCGTCTACAATTCCGCTTACTTCGAACACGCCTTTCTGGCCGATCAGATGGGGGCCGAACTTGTCGAAGGGAGCGATCTGCGCGTGGTCGATGGCCGGGTGCAGATGCGCACTACGCGCGGCTACAAGCCGATCGACGTGCTCTACCGCCGCGTCGATGACGATTACCTCGATCCGCTAACCTTTGATCGCACCAGCGTCTTGGGCGTTCCGGGCATTATGGATGTCTACCGCTCGGGCGGCATTACGATTGCTAACGCGCCGGGCACGGGCATTTGCGACGACAAGGCGATCTACAGCTTCATGCCCGAGATCGTGGAGTTCTACACGGGCGAGAAACCCCTTCTGCCCAACGTGCAAACATGGCGCTGCGCCGATCCCGATAGCCTCGCCTACGTGCTCGACAACCTCGAAGAACTGGTGGTTAAAGAGGTTCACGGTTCAGGCGGCTACGGCATGCTGATCGGCCCTACCGCGACAAAGAAGGAAATCCGCGCCTTCCGGGCCAAATTGGCAGCCAATCCGCAAAACTACATTGCGCAGCCCACGCTCTCGCTCTCGACTTGCCCGATCTACACCAACAAGGGCCTGACCCCGCGCCATGTGGATCTGCGGCCCTTCGTGCTGGTCTCGCCCAACGGGATTGAAATCACGCCGGGTGGCCTGACGCGCGTGGCGCTTAAGAAAGGCTCGCTCGTGGTCAATTCCAGCCAGGGCGGCGGCACCAAAGACACTTGGGTCTTAAAGGACTAGACCGCCGGAATGCTCGGACGCACAGCCAACAGCCTGTTCTGGATGTTCCGCTATCTTGAGCGGTCTGAAAACACCGCGCGCCTGCTCGAAGCGGCCTTGCGCATGGCGTTGACGCGCGACGTGGTGACTGCGGAAGAAGAGTGGCGCTCGGTCGTCTCCACACTGGGGTTGCGGCAGCTCTACAAGGAAAAAGGCGACAGTTTCGATGGGCACTCGGCCTGGAACTTCGTTTTGCGCGACAAAGCCAACCCAGCCAACATTCGGGAGATGTTTGGCGCGGTTCGATCCAACGCTCGCGTGGCCCGCACGAATATCTCATCTGACGTGTGGACGGCGGTCAACGAGAGTTATCTGAAGCTCGACCCCATGCTCTCGCGCCCGATCTCGCAAAGCGCGGTGGGCGAAGTGGTGTCGACCATACGCCGCGCCAGCACGCGGGTGCACGGGGCGCTCGATGGCTCCATGCTGCGCAATGAGAGCTACCATTTTGCGAGGGCGGGGACCTTTATCGAACGCGCCGAAAGCACCGCGCGCATTCTCGATATGAAGTATTTCCTGCTTTTGCCTTCGCTCTCCTATGTGGGCTCCAGCCTCGACACCGGCCAATGGGATCAGGTGCTTCGATCGGTCGCTGGCGCAAGCGCTTACAGCTGGCTCAACGCCGGGCAAATCGAGGCGCGGGGCATTGTCGAGTTTCTACTCTTGGACGAACGGTTCCCGCGCAGTCTCGCCTTTTGCCGCAACGCCTTGAGAGAAAATCTCACCGCGCTGGGCCGCATGCACGGCGCGCAGGGGAGGTGTCATGATTTGATGCGTGAGGTCGACAATTTGATAAGCACTTTGACGGTGGATGAGATTTTTGAGCAGGGCCTGCACGAATTCCTGATTGATGTAATGGCGCGCAACGCCGCGATCGCCGACGCGATTGCCGAAGATTACCGGTTCCTGGCTTAAAGGCAGTTCTGCATGCGTCTCTCGATCCGACACACCACACGCTACGCCTTTTCCGAGCCCGTTGTTCACGCGCTGCAGCGTCTGCGCCTCACTCCAAAGACTACGCAAGGGCAGAGCATCGTGCGGTGGGACATGCAGTTCACCAACGCGCATCAAGAGCTGGAGTATGAGGATCAGCACTACAACACCGTCACTCTGATCGCGGTAGAGCCGGGCGCGCAAGAGGTGACTGTGATCGGCCAGGGCACCATCGAAACGCAGGACAACGCCGGCGTGATCGGACGCCATTCGGGCCACCTCCCGCTCTGGAGCTTTATCGGTCAGACACCCTTGACCAAGCCCGGCCCAAAGGTGCGCGCCATTATTCGCGAAGTGCCCGAGCCCAACAAAGACGAGCCGCTCGAGTATCTCCACGCTCTTTCCGCCATGATCCGCGACCGGGTTGAGTATCAGATCGGTTGCAGCGGGGTGGACACGACGGCGGAGGAGGCTGCCGCCAATGGGAAAGGCGTGTGTCAGGATCACGCGCACATCTTCATCGCGGCTGCGCGCGCGGCCGATATTCCGGCGCGCTATGTCAGCGGCTATCTGATGATGAACGATCGGGTGGAGCAGGAAGCGACGCACGCCTGGGCTGAAGCGCACATTGATGGGCTAGGCTGGGTGGGTTTTGACATTGCAAACGGTATCTCGCCCGATCCGCGCTATGTGCGCGTGGCCACGGGGCGCGATTTTCGCGATGCTGCGCCGTTGATCGTGCACACATTTGGATCGACCGAGCAGGTCCTCACTGTCAACGAAGATGTTGAAGTGGCAGACCAAAGCCAGATGCAATCGCAAACGTCGACCTCGCAGATCCAGCAATAGCTCTTTGCGCGTGCGCGCGCTTGGTCTACCGCGCCATCCGAACACGGAGAGCTGATCCACATGACTTATTGCGTTGGCATGGTGCTCGATAAGGGCCTTGTCCTGATGAGCGACACGCGCACCAATTCGGGCGTTGATAACATTTCGAGCTTCCGCAAGATGTACTCTTGGCAGGTGCCGGGCGAGCGCATGATCGCGATTATGACCGCCGGCAATTTGGCCACGACGCAGGCGGTCGTCAGTCAGCTTGAAGAGCGCACCAAGAGCCCGGACGAGCGAGGTAACGCCCTGCTCAAAGGCCCCACCATGTTCAGCGTCGCGACCGAAGTGGGCAAACTGCTCCGGGCCGTCATCGAAGAACGCCAGCTTGCGAACGGGGACCGCGGACGCGGCAAATTCACCGCGTCGATCATCTTGGCTGGCCAGATTGAAGGCATGGAGCCACGCCTTTTCATGATTTACCCGGAAGGTAATTTTATCGAAGCGAGTTGGGACACGCCCTTCTTCCAAATCGGTGAGACCAAATACGGCCGTCCCATCCTTATCCGTGGCTATGATCGCGACATGACTTTTGAGGACGCGGTGAAGCTGTTGATGGTTTCGTTTGACTCGACCCTGAAGGCCAATCTCTCTGTCGGACTGCCGCTCGATTTGATGGTTATTGCTAAAGATGAATTCGCAGCCACGCACGAACGGCGCGTAACGCAGGACGATCCGTATTTTGGCGAGATCTCCTCTGTCTGGGGAGACGCGCTAAAATCAGCCTTCCACTCCTTACCCGATTACGTGTTTGGCCGGGGGGATGGTGACACTCCTTAGGAGAAAGTCTGAGCAATTACCCTGATTGACGAGCCGAAAGTAGGTTCATTCTGGAGATAATATCTCTCTGAAAGAACGCGTGTTTTTGGAGTCGTAACTCGACAATGCTCCGTATTCGAAGCGGTCCTACGTGAATTAACCAGGCAAGTGGCGCAGCACGTAGGCCATGGCACGCAAAGCGACACTTCATTTCATCGACCCATGCACACGTCAGCGCGCTGAGCTGGCGCGGATCGGGTTTTCCCTTGGCCATCACTCGGAGGTTTATGGCGACCTCGCCGAACTCTCCATCCACCCTCCGCGCGAAGGGATAATCATCGCTCGCGACGCGCCGGAACAGGGCGGTGTGGCGATGATCCTTGAACGGCTTAGCCGGATCGGTGTTTGGTTGCCGCTTGTCGCCTTTGACGCGCAACCGGACCCTGCCCGGATTGTGGAAGCGATCAAGGCGGGCGCGCTCGAGTATCTATCGCTCCCGCTCGATCCTGATCGCCTTTTGTTGTGCTTGGCCCGAATTGAACAAGAGGCTGCGGAATTCTGCGAAGCGCGGCGCCGAATGATCGACGCGCGCGATCGTATCTCGACTTTGTCATCGCGCGAGCGCGAAGTTCTCGAATGGCTCTCCCAAGGCAGCAGCAACAAGGTGATCGCGCGCGAATTGGATATCAGCCCGCGCACGGTCGAGATTCACCGAGCGAACATGATGAACAAGCTGAGAGCGCGCCACGCGGCGGAAGCGGTGCGTTTGAAGCTCGAAGCGAGACTGGAGCAAAGGCTGAGCGCGTAACTTTGACGTTAGACGATAGTTTATCCGCGCTTTTGCCTGCTCAACGTCCCCTTCTGCCTGGGCCGATCTTTTGATGAACGGTCGAGGGCGTACCCGAGGCCCCGTGACCGAAGCTAGCGCAGGCTTTGGAAGCGGGGCCCAATTGGTTTTCTCCGATGCAAGCCGTGACAGCGGGCGGTCGGCGTTTCAGGTCTAAATCGCCTACCTACAAAACTCGCTGTCTGAACCTTCCAGGTGGAAGTGATCCTTGTGCGCTGCGTTGTGGTCAGGGCCCAGCACCACACCAAATCGCTTGCAGGCGCTCGCATGGACCACACGCAGAAACTCGCGCTCCGCGGATGTCCCGCGATCCCAATCGCTTTTGAGGTCAATGCGCTGACCATCAGCGAGCACAAAGCCCGAGACGTCGATGGCGTTGCCGGTGGCGTGGGCCGAGCGCCGAGTGGACCCGGCTATGTTGCGGCAGGCGTAGCTGCCCATGGTTTCAATACGCACCAAGGGGCTACCCAAAATCTGGCGTGCCGCCCGGTCCACTCCGTATCGCGCCCACGCGCTAAAGGCTTGCGCGGTGCGGCACTTCACCGGGCCCAGATTGCTCACGCCGAATTGCGACGTGTCGCCGGCCAAGGTGGAGATTTTCACTGTGCCCAGCTGGTTGCATCCCGGCGCGCCGTAGGTGTCGGGAACGGGATTGAAGCGCGCGCCCGCCGCGTTCAGCTCGGCGTAGCAGGTGCGATCGCTCGGATGGATGGCGTAGTTATAAGAAGAAGACTCCACACCCAGATTCTGGCGATTGGATTGGGAACCCGTCGCATCAGGCCGGTAAGCCGGAGGATAATCTCTGCCAGTGTTTGCCGATGGATTGCTACCACCCGGCACAACTCCACCACAGGCCGAAAGGGCGAGCGCTGCAGCGAATAGCGCGGCTGCCTTGACCGTTTCGCTCCTTTGGGTCTCACACTCCATGCCCAAGATCCCTGTCCCAGCTCATATGCGAACCGTTAAGAAACATCGTTAATAGTCGGTTACCACACATCTAGGTAGGGGGACTTAAACCAAAGTTAACAGGATCAGCGTCGACCCTCCGAGGCGCCAGCACGCTTAGCGCGGATGGTCTATTCCGGCAGTTCGTCCGCCACTTGTTCCCAAAGCTCAATCTTCACTCCGTTGGGATCGAGCAGCCACGCAAACTTGCCGTATCCTTCGTCCACCGTGTCGAGGACTTTGACCTTCTTGGATTTGAGCTTTTTGACGAAGCCATCCAGATCGTGGACGCGCAGA